>JASHPD010000300.1 GCA_030038315.1 Acidobacteriaceae bacterium | reverse complement strand
CGCGCCACAACTGCTTTTCGCCCGGCTTCATGCGAATAATTGCCGTCGGATAATCCGGATACGGCACCGGAACATAATTGATCGATAAATCCTTCGCCGGCTTGCCGAATCCCGTGCCGTTATTGGCCGTATCGCCGTCGCGGTCAAGCAGGGACGGAGGCACCACCGGCTCGGATTTCGACGGAGGCGCGTTCGGGTGCATCAGATCCTGGTCGCGGATGACAAAGACGCGTTCCGGCAAGCCGGCCACAGCCTTCTTGGCGCGCTCAATGCCTTCCACAATCAGCGCGCCCGATGCGCCGCCGAGCACCTGCGGCTTGCTGAACCCGTGAATATGCGGGTGATACCAGTAAAGCCCCGGAGCCTCGTCGCCGGGAATGCGGAAGCGATATTCAAAAGGAGGATCGCCGGGCTCAAGCGAAGTCTTCAGCACATCGTCGGAGTGGCACGTCGGCGGAATCGTCAATCCGTGAAAGTGCAGATTGGTCGAGAAAGCCGTCATCTCCATGCTGTTGGTGCAGGCGTGGTCAGCGGGATGCTGCTCCATGCCGCCATGCTCGTGATCCGCCGCCGCATCGCCGGTCGCGTGCATCGCATTCTTCAGGTACACGATCACCAGGTCGCCGGGATGCACGCGCAGATTGGGCGATTCGTGGCCCTTGCCGTCCGTGAAGCAATAACGCGTGGTGCCGTCGCTCTGCGGAGAGTCATGTGCGGTCAGATGCACCACAAGCACGCCGTTTGTGCTGCGCAGATCAACTGGCTCCTGCACCACGCTGCCAGGCTGCGGCCGGGGACACACCTCTTGCGCGGAAAGCCGCGCGCCGCCGCAGGCAAACGGCAGCACGCACAGCGCCGCGCACGAGAGCAGGAGATGCCTCTCTAAAACGCGCCTGTCTGCGGATTGGAGCATTCGCCAAAGGGCGCAAGGGGAGACCAGCAGCCGCATCACCACTCCGCCCATCATGGTTACAACTGCGCGCATTCATCGCATTAAAGCGGGATGAATTCGCGCACAGCGCTTTTGCGGCGGGATTCCGTTGCAGAAAATCATGCCGCAAAGGCCGGTACAGGGAATGCTTTATTGGCCGCGCTTGCTTTCAATCAGCGCCGAAGCAATGGCGCAGGATGCCACGCGGGACTCCGAAGAATCCGCGCGGCTGGTGAGAATAATCGGTACGGACGCGCCGAGAACGATACCGGCCAACCGCGCTCCGCCCAGGTACTCAAGCTGCTTGGCCAGCATGTTGCCGGATTCGAGATCGGGCACAAGAAGAATGTCGGCCGAGCCGGCGACGAGCGACTTGAGGTGCTTGACGCGCGCAGCCTCGGCATTGACGGCGGTGTCAAAAGCGAGCGGCCCGTCGAGAATCGCGCCGGTGATCTGGTTGCGGTCAGCCATCTTGCACAGCGCGGCGGCGTCAAGAGTGGAAGTGATCTTCGGCGAGACAGTCTCAACGGCGGAGAGAATGGCTACGCGCGGCTCACCGACGCCCAGCACGTGCGCCAGGTCGATGACGTTCTGCACAATATCGACCTTGTCCTCCAGCGCGGGATAGATGTTGATGGCTGCATCGGTGATGAAGATCGTGCGGTCGTAGAGCGGCGCTTCCAGCACAAAGACATGGCTGAAGCGGCGCGAGGTGCGCAACCCTGCTTCCTTTTTGAGCGCCGAGTGCATAAAGGCGTCGGTGTGCAGGCTGCCCTTCATCAGCGCTTCCGCGCGGCCCGCGCGGCAGAGCTCAACGGCGGTTTCCGCGGCCTGCTCTTCAGAATGCGCATCGACAACCTCGCAGGAACCCAGGTCGAAGCCGAGCGTGGAGGCGATCCCGGTCAGCTCCTGCCGCTTCCCGACAAAGATCGGCCGGATGATGCCGGCTTCTGCCGCCTCCACCGCGCCGGCAAAGGAGACCGCGCTCAGCGGCCAGGCCACCGCGACAGGGAAGGCCGGCCTTCCCTGGCTGGCGCGGATGACGTCTTCCAGCAGGAAATGAGGACGGGGCTCGCGCATTGCGTCGCCCGCAAAAGATAAAAGGTCAGCCATAAGAAGCTCCTGCCGGAAAAGTGGCCGGGCCCAACGCCGTTGAGCCCGGCCTATGGGTAAGACGGCAAAACGGCGCAGGACGCGCGCCGCCGGAAACTCTGCCGGAAACTCTAAAAAACTCCC
Organism: Acidobacteriaceae bacterium; assembly: GCA_030038315.1. GTDB lineage: Bacteria > Acidobacteriota > Terriglobia > Terriglobales > Acidobacteriaceae > Telmatobacter. The sequence goes on along the minus strand of JASHPD010000300.1, from coordinate 13,070 downwards.
GCGAGATAGGCTTGCTCCTTTTCGGAGACTGCCTGAACCGCGGCGGCCGCGAGAACCGCCGGCGAGAGCGTCAGCACCGGGCACTCGGCGGAAGCGATCACCTTGTACGCTACTCCGGTGCGAGCAACGGCCGCAAGCGTGGATGCCTCATGCGCGCCGAGGATGATGAGATCGGTCAGCGTGGCGCGGGCCCGGAAGAGAATCTCCTCGGCCGGATCGCCAAGCACCACGATGGACTCGGTCTTAACCGCGGCCAGCGCGGGCGGAAGCATCGCCTGCAGCTCGCGCTCCATCGTCGCGGCCACATGGCCGGCCAGCACCATGCGGAACTGCTCCGGCCGGATGATGTGCAGCAGCGTCAGGTGCGCCTCATGCTGCTTCGCCGCCTCGGCTGCAAAGGTCGTGATCGGCGCGGACGCGGCCAGCTTGCGAACTCCGCAAAGAATCTTGCGCACGGCATAGCGGCGATAGGCGCCGTCCACCGCATTGGGGCCGATGACGCAAACCGGCACGGGCGCCTTGCGCAAAACCTCTTCGGCAACCGAGCCCACAAAGAGCTTGCCGATAGCTCCGGGAGAGCGCGTAGCCATCACGATGCGGTCCACGGCGTGGTCCCGCGCAAAGTTGAGGATCTGCTCGGCGGGCAGCCCGGTGTGCACTTCAATACGGCAGGGAATGCCGGCGCCGCGAGCCCGCTCGGCCAGGGGCTCAAGGCTCTTCATCGCGTCGTGCCGCGCGGCGTCGTAGTCGAAGTAAAGAATCCCCGAAGCCTCGGAGCTGGTGACCGCGAGGGTATCGTAGGCGTGGAAGATCACAAGGCTGGCCTTGAATTCCGCCGCCTGCGCCAGCGCGAAGCGGAAGGCGGTTTCATGCACCGGAACGGTAGCGGCAAACAGGATGGTTCCCGGCTTGATCCATTGGGGCTTCAGTGCGTTTGTCATAAAGCACCTCCTGCGGGGTATGTCCCAGACTGTGACATTTTCAGCGCGCGTTTTCAGTGCCGGGCGCCACAGCAAGGATGTGATCGCCGTCACAATTTGCCGGCAGCGGCGTGGCGCCAAACGCGATCCGCCTGTGATCGCAGGGTGTGATCTGCGGCAGTGGCGCGACGAAAAAGATGACGACGAAATTTCGTCAGGCGACGCGATTTCGTCTCGTCCCGTCGTCGCGCATGGCGGGATGGAGCTTCGTCGCCGCAAGCGCATTGCGCGGAAGCTGTTTTCTTTAAACGCGATAAAGAAAAGGTGGCCGCGCGCGCAGGTTTGGCACGCCGTTTGCCTTATGGATGGCAGAGGTGAACGGCGCTTGCTACGCATTTCTATCGAGAACACGGCCGATGAGACGACCCTCAAAGTCGAAGGCAAGCTCATGGGTCCGTGGATCGGCGAGCTGGCGCGCGAGTGGAAGAGCCTTCTGCCGTTTCCCGAGGGAAGAAAGCTCTTTCTCGATCTTCGCGCCATGACCTTTGTGGACCGGGCCGGAGTGGAGACGCTGCATGGAATCTGGCGGGTGACCGGAGCGGAGATTCTGGCCGACACGCCGCTGACAAGGGATTTTGTACGGAAGATTCGCGGGGCAACATTATCCGGGAAAAGAGACTAAGGAGAACCGAGATGCCGAGAGCGGAACAAGTTGCGATGAAACAGTGCTGTGAAACCTGCCCCGTGAAAGGTCCAGGCTACTTTTGCTGCCTGGCGCCGGATGCGGCGTGGGAGTTTGAATCCATCAAGTTCCCGGTGGCCTATCCGAGCGGCTCAACGCTCTTCCAGGAAGGCGAAGAGACGCGCGGCGTCTACATGCTCTGCTCCGGCAAGGTGAAGCTCACCATGAGTTCGAGCGGCGGCAAGACGCTGATCCTGCGCCTGTCCAAGCCGGGCGAGGTGCTCGGGCTGACGGCCGCGATCACCGGCGGCATGTATGAGGCCACGGCGGAGACACTCGAGCCCACGCGCGCGGTTTTTATCCGGCAGGAGGATTTCTCGCGCTTCATCGCGCGCTACCCCGAGGTGCAGCGCACTCTGCTCCAGCAGTCCATCGTGCAGTATTCGGCGGCCTGCGAGCAGATTCGCACCATCGCGCTGACAGGCTCCTCACGCGAGAAGCTGGCGCGGCTCTTGTTGACCTGGTCGGCGGAAGGCCGGCAGACGGCCGAGGGCTGCCGCATGTGCGTGCCGCTCACGCACGAGCAGATCGCCGAGTGCGTCGGCTCCACGCGCGAGACGGTCACGCGCACGCTGAGCGAGTTCAGGCACAAGCGGCTGGTCACTCTGCGCGGAACCACGATGCTGATTCCCGACCGCGAAGCGCTGGCGGCCGTCGGCGGCGATTGATGCGCCCGCGCAGGCGCTCGGAGCGGGTCTGAACGGGTGCCGCGAATTTTCAGCCCACCGAATTTTCAGCCCGCAAAAAGAATCTCTGAGAAGACAGCCGCAGCCGCTGCGGTTTCCGCGGCCGGCACGCAGAGCACCGGGCATGGCGCATGAGCCAGCAGGTGCATGGCAACCGAGCCCAATGCAAGTCTCCCAAGCACGCTTGTCGCGCGCGTTCCCAGCACCAGCAGGTCCGCGTGGCAATCCTGCGCCGCGCTGAGCAGCCGCTCGTAAACCGTTTCCTGCTCCAGCGCGGAGTGCGGCGGAAACGCCTGCTCGCTGGTCTCTTTTTCGATCTTCTGCAGCTCTTCGCGCGCCAGCGGATCGGCCAGCACTGCCTCCGGAATGCCGTCGGGGAAAGCGTAAGAGACAGGGTCGATGCAGTGCACGATGACCAGCGTCGCGTTGTAGGCTTGCGCGATCGACCGCGCGCAGCGCAGGGCGCGCGATCCTGAGTGGCTGAGGTTCGCGGCCACCAGCACGGTCCTGAATTGCGATTCCTCGGTTGCGCTCACCGGCGTCCTCCGTATCCAACACAGTGACCCGTGGCATCCGGCCCCGGCAGTGACCCGAATCACGCCGCAGCGTGCGGTGAAAATGCAAGATTCAAGGGATTTCCCCGCGCAGCGCTTCGTCCGTGATACAGGTCACGGAATTGCGGCTGCATGGCGGCTAGCGTGAAGAGACGGATCGCCCGCGGTCCCCGGCGATGGAGGTGGAAGATGCTTGCAAACGACATTCGCACGATGGTGGAAGCGCCGCGCATAATCGCGCATGGCGGCGGAGCGCATGATTACTCGCGAAATCCGATGCTGGTCTACTGGGAAACGACGCACGCCTGCGCGCTGGCCTGCCGGCATTGCCGCGCCGAGGCTTCGTCCTCGGCATTGCCCGATGAGCTGACTCACGCGGAGAGCATGGCGCTGCTGCGCCAGATCGCGGGCTTCACGCCGCCGCTGCCGCACCTGGTCCTTACCGGCGGCGATCCGCTGATGCGCGCCGATATTTACGACCTGATCGATGAGGCGCGCCGCGTCGGGCTTGCGGTTTCCGTTACGCCCAGCGTAACGCCGGCGCTGACGCGCGAGACGATTGCAAAGCTCAAAGAGCACCGCATCGAAAGCCTTGGCCTGAGCCTCGACGGCTCGACAGCCGGGCGGCATGAGGCCGTGCGCGGCGTGCGGGGATGCTTTGACTGGACAATGCAGGCGCTCGACGATGCGGCCGCGATCCGGATTCCCGTGCAGGTCAACACACTGGTCTCCGCCGAGACGCTCGACGATCTGCCGCGCGTCTACGAATTGCTCGAGAGCCGCGCCATCCTGCGCTGGAGCCTCTTTTTTCTCGTCGCCGTCGGTCGTGGAAGGCAGCTCAATCCGATTACGGCCGAAGAAGGCGAGCGCTGCATGGAGTGGGTCTTCGATCTCGCGCAGCGCGCGCCGTTCAGCATCAAGACAACGGAAGCTCCGTCCTACCGGCGCGTGGCGCTCAGGCGGATGCGCGAGGCGGGATGGCCGATGGAAAAAATCCGGCAGTCCTCCGTCTATCGCGGCTTCGGCATCCGCGACGGGCATGGCGTGGTCTTTGTCTCGAATCAAGGTTACATTTATCCGGCGGGATTTCTTCCGCTGATTGTAGGCAATGTCCGCCACGATCATCTCGTGGACGTGTACCGCAACTCGGCGATCTTCCGCTCGCTGCACTCGCCGGAGAGCTTTCACGGCAAGTGCGCACGGTGCGAGTATCGCGCTCTGTGCGGCGGTTCGCGCGCGCGCGGCTTTGCGGCCACGGGCGATCCTCTGGCGAGCGATCCGCTCTGCGCTTATGAGCCTCCGCAGTTGCACGCGGAGTCCGGCGCGGCTTCATGCGGGCGCTGCGCGCAATGCAAGCGCGCGGCCTGTGCGCAAGATTGAAACGCGCACAAATTGCTGGTGATTGCGGTCACGGCGGCAGGGCGGGAACAGACATACTCTGCGATTGGCATCAGGAAGGCAGGGACGATCCCGGGAACAGCACCGAAACGATGCGGGGATCGATCAACGGAGGCCGTAACAGGCTCCGGATGAGGTGAGAACGATGCGGCGCATTTTCTTATTGGCTGCGATTGCGGCGGCGGTTTTAGCGAGTCCCGGCGCGCGCGCGCAAAACGCGGCAACCGGTACAGCGGGCGCGAATGCGGGCGCGGACAGGTATGCCGGCGCGGAGACCTGCGCAACCTGCCACGACGACGAAGCGAAGAGCTTCGGCACGAATCCGCACGCAAAGCTGGCGTTGACGCACGAGGGCAAGGGCGTGACCTGCGAGAGCTGCCACGGCCCGGGCAAGGCGCACTCCGAGGACGGCGACGCGGCAAAGATCTTCAATCCCGCCAAGGCCACTGTGAAAAAGACCGATGCGTTATGCCTCACCTGCCACGCCGACGCACACCCCAACTTTGAGCGCTCGCCGCACGCAAAGGCCAATGTGGGCTGCCTGAGCTGCCACAGCGTGCACGCCGGCGTGAGCGAAGAGGGCACAGCGAAAGCGCAACTGCTCAAGGCCGACCAGCCGCAGCTCTGCTATCAGTGCCATGCTGACGTGAAGCCGGCCTTCAGTATGCCGTTTCACCATCGCGTGAATGAGGGGCTCATCAAGTGCAGCGATTGCCACGACACGCACGGCACCTTCAGCGACAACAATCTGCGCTCTACCGCGGACCAGAACGCCGTCTGCACGCGCTGCCACACGGAGACGCGCGGGCCGTTCGTCTTTGAGCACGCCGCGGTCAAGACCGAGGGCTGCGTCGGCTGCCACACGCCGCACGGCTCGCAGAACGCAAGGCTGCTGAACATGCCGAGCATCAACACGCTCTGCAACCAGTGCCATAGTCCTGTTTCTGCCGCCACCGTGCATGGAATGGGCGCGGGATCGAGCGAGCTGACGCCATGCGTAAGCTGCCACACGATGATTCACGGCTCCAACGCGAACCCGGCGTTTCTCCGGTGATGCGCAGAGAGCGGGTTTTTGAGCAAGCGAGGGGTTCATGCTATGACGCATCCTGAATGGTTTTCTCATCTTCGCGGTCCTCGGCCTTTCGAGCACGGCATCCGCATTGCCGGCGCTCTCGGGATCGCAGCGTTGCTTGCCGCGGGCGCGGCCGCGCAAAATCCAACGCCCAGCGCGCCGCTGCCAACGCCGGCGCCGGCAATGTCCGTGCCCGCCGGCTACAGCCTGCACAACACCGTCGATCTGGGCGGCCGCATCGCAGACACCGCCGGCAGCGACGCCATGTACAGCACGCTGGTCAACCTGCAATCCGGCCCGCGCGTGCAGGGCGAAACCTTCGTCCTGCGTGCGTTGCCTGGCAACAAGAACGCGCTGGTGGACTCGCTCACTCTCTTCAGCAGCGGCTTCGGCGGCGATCCGAATCTCTTTACAAAGCTCGATTTCTACAAAGGCAGGGACTACGAATTTTCAGGCTTGTTCCGCCGCGACCGTCAATACTTCGACTACGATTTGCTGGCCAATCCAAACATTCCCGGCGGCCAGTCGATGCCCATCGGCCCGTCCAACGCGCCTGTCGGCTCCTTTGCCTGGCCGCAGGTTCTGCAATCTCCGGTGCTCTTCAACACTGTGCGCCGCATGACGGACACCAATCTCACCCTGCTGCCGCTGTCGAAGGTCACCTTCCGCTTCAGCTACTCGCAGAATGTCTTTGAAGGCCCGAGCCTGAGCCCCGGAGGATTCATCGGCGCCACCCCGCCCATCCTGCTCGAGGAGTACATGCGCCAGAGCAGCGACGACTTCACCGGCTCCATCGAGTGGAAGCCGTTCACCCAGACCCGCATCACCTTTGAAGAGCTGGTGGACCACATCAAGAGCGATTCTTTCTTCACGCTCGCGCCCAGCAGCCTCATCCTGCAGGAAGCGGATGGTACGCGCGTGGCGATCGGCGACTACACCAGCCAGACGCCGTACACCATCGGCAACTGCAATGCGAACAGCCTGGCCAACGCGAAAACCTTTCTTTATCCCGCACAGACGCCGGGCGGGCTGCCGGTCACCGATCCCGCCTGCGACGTGACGACCAGTTATCTGCGCTCGCAGCCCACGCGTTTCCTGTATCCAACGGAGGTTCTGCGCCTGCAAAGCTCCAGCATCCGCAACCTGACGATGAACGGCAACCTTCGCTATACGCAGGCCAACATGAGTCTCGCCAACTACTACGAGAATTTCGAGGGGCTGGACGGCACAACCCGCTCCGTCATCTACACGGGCAATGCAAACGCCAAGCGCGCTGTCATCGCCGTCGATTACGGCCTGGTGTGGCAGGTGGCCAAAACCTTCTCGCTCGCCGAACAGTTGAATTACTCCAACGTTCATCAGCCGGGCATCTCCAACATCTCCGCCGGCACGACGCTCGCCACGCCTTCCATCGCCGGCGATGAGACTCTCAACTACTCCGGCCCGCTGTTGACGGCCAAGCCAACCACGATCGAAGGCGGTCCCAACGGCACGCCGCTGCCCGACTACTACGGCCAGAAATTTATCATCAACAACCTGACGGCAAGCTGGGATGCGACGCCGGGCACGACCTTTGCGCTGACGTGGCGCTATACACAGCACACCATCGTCGAGGGCATTCCCAACAACGCGCCGCTGGCCATCGGCGCCACGAACGACGGCACAGTGACCATCGACGAGAATGGCGCTATCCTCTCCGTCGCGCTGCGCCCGGCGAACAACTGGAGTGTCAACGGCTCGGTGGAAGCGGCCTACGCGGACAATGCCTTCACACCTGTCGGCGCGCGCCAGACGCGTCATTATCGCGTGCACACGCTGTACCGTCCGCGTCCGTGGGCCACCATCTCCGGAGCCTTCAATGACCGCGAGCGGCACAACAACACCGACAACAACCAGGCCGCCGTGGCTGCGGGCGCCGATCTCTACTACGGTCCGCTCGATCACGTCGATCACAGCCGCGTAGTGAGCGCGAGCGCGATGCTGGCGCCGAATGAGCGCTACTCATTCGACCTCAGCTACGCCTACAGCGATGTCTACTCGGCCACCAACATCTGCTACGACAACGGCGCTACCGCCACATTGCCCGGCACCGCCCTGTCCCCAGGCTCCGCCGTGCCGTCCAACGTTTACGCGAACGGCGTCTGCGCCGGCGTGACCGCCCACGGAAGCACCGCGCTGGTGGACTGGTACGCGCGCGAGTTTATGGATGCGCCCACGCAGTACGGCTCGGCGGACATTGTCCTTGCGCCGGTCAAAACCGTGCGCGCCAACATCGGCTACCGCATCAGCGCGGTCGGCGGCAGCCGGTTCTTCAACGACGCGCGCGACGTCAACGGATCGCTGAACTCCATCTATCACTCGCCCTACGTGAATCTCGCATGGACATGGCATCGCGCCTGGACCTGGAAAGCAGGGTATGATTTCTTCGGCTACGGGGAAGGCGGCCCATCCGGGCCGGAGTATTGCAGCACTTCCACGTCGCCTGCCTCATCCGTTGTTCCATGCACTTCATTGCCGTACCCGACAGGCCTCACCGAATCGCCTGCCGGACTCACCGCCCCGCGAAACTTCCACGCCAGCAACGTGACCCTGGGCGTGCATTACGAATTTTGAAAGCACAAATCCTCGGAGGAGATACACGATGACAAAAAGAATGCAATCTCGGGTGGTGCTGGCAGCGGCAATCGCCATTGCCATGGCCGGGTCCAGCGCCGTCAGCTTCGCCCAGTCGGGAGAAGCAATCTACAAGGCCAACTGCCAGAGCTGTCACGGCGCAACCGGCACGCCGAGCGCGGGCATGGCCAAGCTGCTTGGCGTCAAGCCGGCCGCGGAGTACAAGACCGGCGCGGCGGAAGAGTTCAACTCCGTGAAGAACGGCAAGAACAAGATGAAACCCTTCGCCGGCAAGCTCTCGGACGCGGAGATCAAGGCGGCGATCGAGTACTTTCGCACGCTGAAGTAGCGTTTGTGTGGGAGCGGCAGCGAAGGCCCGCTTTCCAGCGGGCCTTCGAATCTGCCTTGAATCCGCTCCAAAACTTCCGGGAACTGGAGGTCGCATGTCATCGTTTGAGCGATTCCGTGAAAACTGGGTTCGGCCGGCGCTCTTTTTTGGCAATAATTCCATCAGCCTGATCGGTGGCGCGCTGACCACCGCTTCGGCAATGACGCTGATTGGGTTCTGGGTCGTGGATGTCTTCGGGCGCGGCGGCTCCACGAATCCTTACCTCGGCATCCTGGTGGACTTGCTGCTCCCAGGCGTCTTTGTTCTTGGCCTTGTGCTGATTCCGCTGGGAATGTGGCTGCGCCGCAGGCGCGTGCGCACCGCGGGAAAATTGCCGGAGGCGTATCCGAAGGTCGATCTTGCCGATCCGGTCTTCCGCCACGGCGTCTTGTTTGTTCTCGCGGCCACAACGATCAACTTCGTCCTTGTCGGCACCGCGAGCTATCGCGGCGTGGCTTATATGGATTCGCCGAGCTTCTGCGGCCAGGCCTGCCACGTCATGTATCCCGAGTACACGGCCTACAGGCTCGGTCCGCACTCCCACGTGGCCTGCACGGAATGCCACATCGGCAGCGGCGTCAATTCAGCCGTGCGCGCCAAAGTGAACGGCACAAAGCAACTGATTGAAGTCGCCTTCCACGACTATCCCACGCCGATTCCATCGCCGGTCGAGAGCCTGCGCCCCGCGCGCGAAATCTGCGAGAGCTGCCACACGCCGGCAAAGTTCGCCGGCGACAAGCTCATCGTAAAGAGCAGCTATGCCGACGACGAGCAGAACACAAAGACGCAGACCGTCCTCGTCCTGCACCTCGGCGGGCGCGACAGCCTCGATCATCTCGTCGGCATTCACGGCGTGCACCTCGGGCACATCGAGTACATTGCCGCCGATTCCACGCGCCAGAACATCCCGTGGGTGATGCGCCGCAATCCCGACGGCACGGAGACGGCCTACTCCACCTCCGCTGACGGCGGCATTCCCAAAGGCGAGCGCCGTGTGATGGACTGCATCGACTGCCACAATCGCGCCGCGCACTCCTTCGTCACACCGGAGGAAGCGATCAACGAAGCCATGGACGCGGGCTCGATCAGCCCGAATCTGCCGTGGATTCACAAGGAAGGCCTCGCTCTGCTCAAGGCCGGCTACGCCAGCCAGGACGACGCGCACGCCAAGATTCCCGCGCAGCTCACGGCCTTCTATCGCAGCCAAAACCCGCAGGTGCTCGCCTCGCAGGGCGCGCTGGTCAACGCCGCGGCGAATGAGCTGGTCACGCTCTATGACCAGAATGTCTTTCCGTTCATGAAGGTCACATGGGGCACGCACCCGAACAACCTAGGCCACATGGATTATCCGGGCTGCTTCCGCTGCCACGACGGCAGCCACAACGCCAAATCCGGCGCGAGCATCACCAACGACTGCTCGGCCTGCCACAACCTGCTCGCTGTCGATGAAAAATCGCCGAAGCTGCTGACGGAGATCGGCTATCAGTAGGCAAGAGCAGCCGCGGAGGGAATCAACTCCCCCCTGCGGCTGCACGGTGCCCCACATCCCTGGCATCTGGGGACGTGGGAAGGAAGTTCTGCGTTAACACGCCTCAGCGCGTAAACAGCGTCAGGTCGATCGCATCTCCCATCGCCTTGTAGCCGGTGTCGGAGGGATGCAGGTGGTCGCCGCTGTCGAAAGCGGGAAGAAACTGCCTCGGATGGGATGGATCTTGCGTAACCTTGTCGAAATCGATCACGCCGTCGAAGGCTCCGCTGCGGATGAAGGCATTCACCTTGTCGCGCACGTCTTCTCCCGCCGCGCTCTCGTAGCCCGCGCCGGCGTAAGGCGTAAGCGTAGCGCCGTAGATCAGGATGCCGTGCTCGTGCGCGCGCTCGATAAGCTGCTTGTAGCCCGCAATCAGGTCGTCGGCGGTGATCTGGTCGCCGGGAAGATGCGGATGCGCCAGCCGCCCGATGTCGTTGATGCCTTCGAGCACGATCACGTAGCGCACCTCCGGCTGCGCCAGCACGTCGCGGTCAAAGCGGGCCAGCGCCGAGGGGCCGGTTACGTCATGCAGCACGCGGTTGCCGCCAATGCCTTCATTCATCACCGCCAGCCCTGAGGTCTTCTTGTCGGCAAGCAGGCGCGCGGCCAGCACATCCGGCCAGCGGAGATTGGCATTCTCGGTGCTGTGCGCGCCGTCGGTAATGCTGTCGCCAAAGCACAGCACGGCTCCCTGCGTCTGCGCCTCCACCTGCACGCCCTTCAGGAAAAACCACGAGTGGTTCTCGTGCGCCTTGTCGAGCGTGGCCGCTGTGAGCTGGTTGCCGGGTGCAGCGAAGTTGGTCTGGTCGGCAAAGCCGTGGTAGGAGAGCGTCTCAATCTGCTGCGCCGGAAGAAAAAGCGTTACCGCCAGGTCCGAGAGCGGCGCCGCGGAGACCACAACCGGATCGCTGAGCACAAGCGCGCCGGGAGCGATGTTGATCCACGTCTGGCCGTTGAAGAGCACCGGCTTCGCAGTTCCTGCCTTAATCGAACCGATCGAACTGTTCGAGCCCTTCAACCCGGCTCCGTCCTGCGCCTGCCCGTTTTCTGCCGGACTGGCGGGCAACGCCACGGAAGCTCCGTCAATCCTCAGGTCGGAGGTCCCGAACTCATTGCTGAGGACAAGGCGGAAGGTCGAGCCGCCCAGCGAGATATGCACGTATTGGCGCAGCGTGGTGTCTTGGGCAAAGAGATTGTGCTGGTTGGCCTCGGCGTAGGGCGAAGCGGCCCATGTGCCCACCCATGCGTCGTGTTTGTGGGAGGCATCGGCTGGACGGGAGAGCAGAAGCAGAAAAAGCGGCGACAGGGCAAGCGAAAGATGGCGAAGGCGCATGAAGAGTCCCTTCAAATCAGGCAGTAGCGGGCAGGTACGAGAGCTTTACTGGCAGGTCTGGAACGAGCTGAGCGGAACCCGGCAGACAGCGGCAACGCGGGCATTTCAGTCGGGATTGAATTTCGAGAACGGCATTCCGGGTCAGAAGGGAATGTCGTCATCGGAGATCTCCGCCGACTGCGCAAAGTCATCGGACCCGGCGGGCTGGCGCTGGTCAAAGCCGGCCGTCGAACCTGAGCCCGAACTCGATCCGGAGCTCGCCCCGCGGCTGTATCCGCCGCTGCCGCCCTCCTCGCGGCCGGAGAGCAGCGAGATATCGTTCACCACAACCTCTGTCCGGTAGATCTTCCTGCCGGTCTCCTTGTCGTCCCAGCTCCGCGTCGTCAGGCGGCCTTCGACGTACAGCTTGTGGCCCTTCTTGACGTAGTCGCGGATGATCTCGGCCAGCTTGGAGTAGGCCACCACGTTATGCCACTCGGTGCGATCCTGCCAGCCGCCCTGCTGATCCTTGTAGCGCTCGCTGGTTGCCAGGCCGAAGCTGGCTACCATGGTGCCGCCGCCGGTCGAGCGAATCTCCGGATCTTTGCCCACGTTGCCCAAAAGAATGACCTTATTGACGCTTTTTGCCATGTCCTTACTCTCCCGGTAAGGGACAAGGATAGCAGACGCCGCCCGCCCGCCGGTCACTCTCTTGAAACCGAAAAATCACACGCCGCCGTTGCTTTTTCCTCAGCCTCCGGTCAATACTGATCCTCAGTCAGAGTCGAGTTTTCTCTTGCTCTGGAGGTTTTTATGCGCATCTCGCGATTCGTGTGTGTTCTTGCCGGTTTTGCCGCTGCCGCGCCGCTGTTGTCCGCGCAGGACGCCGCCGTTGCCGTAAGCACCATAGCCGGAATCCAGGCGGGCGGCGGGGAATCCGCGCAGGCCAAGCTGCCTTACACGGCGACCTGGACGCAGACCTCCGTGCAGACGCTGGCCGACGGCAATACCATCACCCGCCAGATCACGACCAAATTCGCGCGCGACTCGAGCGGCAGGACTTACACGGAAACGCACAATATGCTTCCTGTCGGCCAGGACGGCCAGCAGCACGAGATAGTCCTTTACCATATCTTTGATCCGGTGGCGCGCACAAGCCTTTCCTGGAACTCGAATACCAAGGAAGCCAATCTCTTCCATCAGCCCGCGCCAGGGGCCGCTACATCAGTGAGGCTGCCAACTATGCCGTTGCAGGCTGACGCGCCGCAGACTGCCAAACCGAACCCTGATTTTCAGCATGAAGACCTCGGCACAAAGAACGTCGCCGGCATCAACGCGAAGGGCGTTCGCTACACGCACATCATTCCCGCCGGACAAGTTGGCAATGACCAGCCGATCACGGTTGTGAATGAAATCTGGCGCTCGACGGAATATGGGCTGGTCGTGCAGAGCATCAACGACGATCCGCGCACCGGCAAGACGACGCGCGAGGTAACGGACTTCGAGCCCGGCGATCCCGATCCCTCGCTCTTCCGCGCACCGGACGGGTACAGCGTCCACGAAATAACCCCGCGTCCGCTACCTCCCTTGGCAGCGGCTCAGTAGAAGAAAAATTGAATTGGAGCTTGGCATCGGGACGCGACGCAATCCGCTCCCCCATTGCTTTTGCGCGCGTTACTGCTCGCGGCTGATGCGCCGGTTGCGGAACCACTTGGCGACGCCGAGCATGAGCAGCAGCGAGCCGAAGGGAATGCACGCCAGCGCCAGGATCAGCGCGAACCACCCCGCATTCGTGCTCGCCCCGGTCGGCGAAAATCCGCCGAGAATGGTTTCGAGCAGCACCGTCGCAAGCACGCC
>JASHPD010000027.1 GCA_030038315.1 Acidobacteriaceae bacterium | reverse complement strand
CGGCTTTGCCTGGGTGGAGGGCGACGGCGACTGGGAGCGCGAGGAGATTGCCGGCGTGTTGCGCGGAAGCCTGATCTTCGGCGGCGTGTGGATTCTGGTTTCAACAATTCTGGCGTGGCTGATCTCGCGGCTGATCTCGCGGCCGCTCACGCTGCTGCACCGCGGAACGCGGGAGCTGATGTCCACGCCGCAGGGCGGCGGCAGCTTTCCGCTGCCGGTGGTGGCCAAGAACGAGTTCGGCGAGCTGATTGAGACGTTTAACCGCATGGTTGCCTCGATTGCCGAGCAGCGCGCGGGATTGAACGACACGCTTTCGCTTTTGGACTCGATGCTGGCCAATGCGCCGATCGGGCTGGCGTTTCTGGATCACGGCAAGCGCATTGTGCGCGTCAACCAGGTCTTTGCCGCGCTTACCGGCGTGCCCCTGAGCCGGCACCTGGGACGGACGGCTTCGGCGATTCTGCCGGCTGAGGCGGCGGCGCAGCTCGAAGAAGCCATCGGCAAGGTCTTTGCGCGGGAGAGCTCGGCGATCGAGATTGAGCTTTCCGGCGATGGGCAGGGGCCGATGCGGAACTGGACGTGGCTGGTGAGTATTTATCCGGTGCTGACCAGTCCAGACCATGTGCGCTGGGTGGGCATGATCGTGCGCGACGTGAGCGAGCGCGTGCGGGCCGAGGAGACGCTGCGCAAGACGGAAAAGCTGGCCGCGACGGGCAGGCTGGCGGCTTCGATTGCGCATGAGATCAATAACCCGCTCGAGGCGCTGACGAACATTCTCTTCCTGCTGCGCAACTTCACTACGCTGGACGAGGGCGTGCAGAACTACGTGGCGATGGCCGAGCACGAGGTGCGGCGCGTTTCCGAGATTGCGCAGCAGACGTTGCGCTTCTATCGCCAATCGACACTGCCGGCGCGGGCCACGCTGGCCGAGCTGATCGATTCAGTGCTGGATCTCTACCGCAGCCGGCTTAACAACCAGAGCATTGCGGTGGAGCGGCGGTTTGACCCGCAGTTGACGCTGTACTGCTACTCGGGCGAAATCCGGCAGGTTTTTGCGAACCTGATCGGTAACGCGATGGACGCCGTGGAGCCGGGCGGCAGGATTGTTGTTCGCGCGCGGGCCGGGCACTGCTGGCTGCACCCGGATGTACGCGGCATCCGCTTTACCGTGGCCGATACCGGAGCGGGGATGGCGCCGGAGGTGAGGGCGCGCATCTTCGAGGCCTTTTTTACCACCAAGGAGGCTACGGGCACCGGCCTCGGGCTGTGGGTGAGCTACGAGATTATCCAGAAGCATCGCGGGGTGGTCCGGGTGCGCAGCCGGGTTGCCGGGCCGGAGGGTCCGGGCGGGACGGTGTTTCATATCTTTCTGCCGGATGTGGAGATGCCGGCGCAGCAGGCCGAGGCCGAGGCGATTGTGCGGCCGGAAGTTTCCGAGGCGGCCGGGTGAATCTGCCGTTTCTCTCGTGTTTTCTGTTCCCTGGCTCTTTGTTTCCGCTTCCAACAACTTTTTTCCGCAGGCGGGGTCTACGCCAGTGACCCTTCGCGCGGAAATCCCATCTAATAAGATTGGATCGAGCGCGTATCGATCCGTTGGTCAGGAGAGATTTTCAGGATGAAACCCGTTTTGCTTTCAAAATTTAAGCCCGCGGCATTGGCACTGGGCTCGGCCTTGGCGCTTTCCTGCGCCGTTTGCGGCGCCGCTTTGCCGGCGGCGGCGCAGAACTCGCAGAGTGCCTCGTCGAGCGACGGCCAGATCGAGATGGACGTTGTGCAGGCTCTGGACAACTCGCAAGCGCTGAAGAACGACCTCATCACCGCGGCAACGATCCAGGGGAAGGTGACGCTGGCCGGCACGGTGGCATCCGACGCCGACAGGCAGCTTGCCGCGTCGATCGTCGCCAAGGTTTCCGGTGTAACGGGCGTGGTGAACAACCTGAAGGTGGGCGACCCGGCGGCGGCGGCGAGCGCCGACGATATGCCGGCTCCGGGCGATGAGCAGCCGGACGAGGCGGACAATTCCCAGCCGAACACGCAGCCCAGTTATGCGCAGCCGGATGCGGGCAACGCACAGCCTGCGCAGCCAAATGCCGCTCCGAACTATTCGCAGCCCGCGCCTCCTGCGTACCCGCAGCAGCAGCCCGCTTATCCTCAGCAGCCTTCTTATCCGCAGCAGGGCAGCGCGCAGCCGGGTTATCCGCCGCCTCCGAATTCGGCTCCCGGCTATGCTCCAGGGTATGCTCCGGGTTACGGCTACGGACAGCAGCGGCCGCAGTATGCGCCCCAGGCTCCGAGCTACTCGATTCCCAGCTCGCCGATTACGGTGGCGCAGGGAACGGCTTTGCAGGTGCGCACGACGGACACGCTGGACTCGAAGCACGCCGTGGCCGGCCAGCCGCTTACCTTCATGGTGCTCAATGACGTGAATGTGAACGGCTACCTGGCGATTCCGCGCGGAGCGACGGTGCACGGTGTGGTGACGGATGTGGAGCAGCCGCAGGGCCGGCTTGCGGGCTCGGCAATGATGGGGCTCAAGCTGGTTTCGCTGGACCTGAACGGGCGCAGCTATCCGCTCAGCTCGGATGTCTTCAAGGTGAAGGGACCGAATAAGGCGCATCGCACGGCGGCTAACGCGATTGGCGGAGCGCTGCTGGGCGCTCTGATCGGCGGCGCGACGGGTGGCGGCGGCGGCGCGGCGATTGGCGCGGCGGCCGGCGGCACGGTGGGCACGGCGGCTTCGGCGGCCAGCCCCAATTCGCGGGCGTGGATTCCGGCTGAGGCGCTGGTGGTCTTCCACCTGAATGCGCCGGTGACGCTGGACCCGGTGACCCAGCAGGAAGCGGCACGGCTTTCGCAGGGGCTTTACCAGGGCGGTCCGCGGCTCTACCAGCGTGGGGCTTATGGGTATGCGGCCGGACCGTATGGGCCTGTGTATTACGCCTATCCGGGGCCGTATGGGTATCCTCCGGTTTACTATCGGCCTTACTACATGGTGGACGGCGGGTATTACTGGCGGTAAATTACGCCGTGTTTGAAAAAATCCCCCGGTTGGCGCCGGGGGATTTTTTGTCTGTTTCTGGCGGGGACTTGCTGTCCCACGTCTCCGAATGCGAGGGACGTGGGCACCCTGATTTCTGTCCGGCTGGGTTCCTGAAAAATTATGGCTCTGATGAAACGCTTTGCGGGCTGCGCGCACTACCTTTCGTGACCGGATGACGGTCTCCGGCGGGTGGAATTGTGTGCCCGGCGGGGCTGCTCCGGCAACAGGAATCAGGATCTGCGTTGCAGCGGGCCAAGTTGGAAACCATGCTGGATGCGGCCGGATCGGGCCGCTGGTCCGCGAAATTCTGGGTACAGGCTTATTCAGCTCCGCACGCGCACTGGATTGGCGCCCCAGAACGCAGACGGCGCCCGCTTTTCGGAGGAGCGGGCTCCGTCTGTGACTTCCCCCTCAGCGCACGGCCCCGAGGCGCGGAACCCATACGCGAACAAGGATACTGCGCGATGGCGCGGAATCGGAGACGGCTTATGCATGGTTACGTCCCGGAATTCCTCAGATCGGTTCCCGCTTTGGCTTCGACGGCTACGGCGCGGCTTGGCGCCTGGCCGCAGGAGTGGAAACAAAGAGCCGGACGATTGCCCGCACGGCCCGCACCGGGCCGGTCAATGCTATACTCGTCTCCTTCCCGGCGAGCGGAGACAGCGGTGCAATTTCATACGTTTGACGCAAGTTATGTCGCAAATCTCTGCGCCGGCGAGAGGCAGACGCAGGAGCATTTCGTCGCGTATTTCTCGGCGCTGCTGGAGATCAAGCTGCGGTCGCGGCTGCGGTCGCCTCATGCGGCGGAGGATGTGCGGCAGGAGACCTTTGCGCGGGTCTTCGCGGTGCTGCGCCGGGATGGCGGGCTGCGGCAGCCGGAACGGCTGGGAGCGTTTGTGAACACGGTCTGCAACAACGTGCTTTTTGAGCAGTACCGCGAGGGTGGACGCGGGGAATCGCTGGACGACGAGGCGCGGCCCGAGCCGGCGGCGGCCGGAGCCGATGCGATGGAAATGGCCTCCTCCCGGGAACTGGCACGGAAGGTGCGGGAGATCCTGCTGAAGCTGCCGGAGCGGGACCGCGCGCTGCTGAAAGCGATTTTTCTGGACGAGCACGACCGCGAGGAGGTTTGCCGGAGGTTCGGCGTGGACCGGGAGTATCTGCGCGTGCTGCTGCACCGGGCCAAGCAGGGTTTCAAGGAAGAATACATCCGGCGGATGGGCCGGCCGGCTCCGATGGAGGCCGGAGCGTGAGCGTTGCAGGCAGGGAATGGAGATGCGTTGTTGGGTCTAGCGTTGAGAAGCAGTGAGGATGGACGGATGAATCATAGCGAAGCGGTGGAGACGATGGCCGTCGAGAAGTACCTTCTCGGCGAACTGGGCCCCGATGCGCGCGATACATTCGAAGAGCACCTGTTCGATTGTCCGGAGTGCGCGATGGAGGTGCGCGCCGGGGACGCGTTTGTGCGCGAGGCGAAGGCGCAGTTGCCGGGACTGGTTTCGGACCCGGTGGCGAGTTCGGCATGGGATAAGGCGGCGAGGAAGCCGGCAAAAGAGAGGCGGGACTGGTTTGGCTGGCTGCGGCCGGCGGTTCTCGCTCCGGTTTGCGCGGTGCTGCTGGCTGCGGCGGCGTACCAGAATCTTGTGATGATTCCGCATTTGCGCCAGGCGGCGGATACGCCGCGGCTGGTGCCGGTGGAGCCACTGCGCGGGGCCACGCGCGGAAGCGGGCGCCAGAAGCTGACGGCCAGGCGCGGGCAGGGTCTGGCCGTGCCGATCGATCTGCTGCCGGCGGATATGCCGGATGGGCAGGCGTATCCTTCGTATGCGTTTGCGCTGATCGATCCGGCGGGAAAGACGGCGTGGACGGCTACGGTTGCCGCACCGGGCAGCGATGGCGGACAGCAGGCGCTGATGATTCCGGGGCGGATGCTGCGCGAGGGAACCTATACGGTGACGGTGGCGGGGGTGGAAGCCAGCGGACAGCAGGAGCCGGTGGAACGGTATGTCTTTGATCTCGCTTTGACGGATTGAGTCTTGTTTTTCCGGGCTGCGCATCGCTGAGGATTCCTGTGTTCCGCGCTCCGCCGGATTCTGTATTCTGCTCGAAGCGATTCGGGCAAATTCCCCAGACAAGAGGGTATTCACGATGGCACGAGTGCATGATGTACCCGCAGTGAACGGTAGGAAACACGAATTCCACGCCGATGCTACGGTTCTTTCGGGCAACCTTCATCTTCCGCTGAAGCAGGCGATTGAGCCGCAGGTGCGCGCGCACCTTTTTCACAAAGGCGGATACCTGTCGGAACACGAGGAAGAGTACCGCATGGAGGGCGTGATTTACTTCAAGCGCTCTTATAGCCAGGTGGCGGGAAATCTCGCTACGAAGAAGGGGCATGGCTGGTCTACGCTCTGCACGACGGTGATAGAGGGGATGAATATCCTGGAGGTGCTGACGGCGGATCGCGTGGTGGGGCAGGTGATCACGGAGCATCCGCTGGAGGGTCATGTGCCGCACATCTCATTCCTGGGAACGCGGTTCGAGAACCTGCGCATTGCGGGGCATCCTGTGCATGTGGAGTATGACCTGAATGTTCTGGGGCCGAAGCCGGCGGATGACGCACCGTATGCAACGCACAAGCCGGTGCTGGAGCGGGTGCGCAAGCAGCACAAACGCATTCTGGAGCGCGAGGACCTTTCTGACGAGCTGAAGGCGATTTACAATCAACATTCCTCCAAACTTGGGGCTCCGGAGGGATTTGAGTGCTCGCTGGTAACTCATGCGACGGGTGGTTTTCCCGGCGTTTCCTTCGGCAACGTGATTTACGTTCCCGACTTCGGGACGATTACTTTGGCGAAGCTGGAAGTGACGCACGACAAATACGCGCCGATCGGGGACGGAACGGATGGGAAGAAGTCTCCGAAAGCGACTACCGTGAAGCTGACGATGATCGACCTGAAGCTGGGATGCGCGATCGAAGGGGATATGGCGGTGGCGACGACGTCGTCGAACGGGATACCCGCTCCCAATCCTCCGGGGGGAGCGTAGAACGGGAAAAACCGGAACGCGGACGGCCGGATGCGGCTGGTTCGCGGCGGCTTTTTGTGCGGCTGCTGGTGTGGCTCTGGCCGCTTGCGCTGTTGCCGCTGCTGTTGCTGCAGGATTCGCACGAAGTAGAAGCCGGTGCAGCTTACAATCATGCGCGGCAGCTCTATTATGCGGGCAAACCGACGGCCTGTGAACAAGAGGCTGCTGCAGGATATGCGCGCTTTCGGAGCTCGGAGCCGAAGTGGGCGAAGAAGTTTCTGCTGCTGGAAGCGAATGCGATGCTGGCCCGCGGGATGGGCCGCGATGTGCTGGCTCTGCTGGCGCATAATCCTGTGCCAGGCTTTGCGGCCGGCGCTTCGGATGAAGCGGTGGAAGAGCTGAGGATCGAGTCTGACGCACTGGCTGAGCAGCAACAATTCAGTGCTGCGCAAGAGCGGCTGGAGCGAGCAGAGGCATTTTGCTCCAAAGCAGATTTTCCTTCCTGCATAGGCGTGCTTACGGCGCGCGCCCTGCTGGCCAACCAACTGGGAAAGACGGAAGAGGCACATCAGGACTTTATCCTGGCGTATACGAAGGCGCATTCTCTTCGCAATCCCCACCTCGAGGTAGTCATTTCGGAGGACATGGGCTACATCGAGATGCAGGTGGGTCATTTCGACGAGGCGCTTGACTGGCTGCGCCTGTCGTATCAGGATGCCGAGCGGCTGGGCAATCTACAAAACGCGGAGCGAACAGAGGGTAATCTTGGCTGGGCCTATTATCAGCTTGGCGACGGAGAGCGGGCGCTTGAACAGTTCGAGGCGGCGCAGAAGATGGCTGCGCGGGTAGGCGATGTGAGTGCCCAACTCCTCTGGCAGGTCACGTCGGGCTATATCTATCGTGACCGGGGCGACCTGGAGCGCGCCGCGCAATCCTTTGAGGCATCGCTGAAGCTGGCGCGCGGGATCGACAACAAGGAAGACATCTTGAACACGCTGGAGGATATAGCGCAGCTTGATGTTGCACGGGGAAAACCGGATGAGGCGCAAGCGCTGATCCATGAGGCTCTGCCGATGGAAACGGCCGGAGGGCGGAAGCTGCGTCCGAATGTGGTGCTGATCGAGGGGGAGCTGGCTGGAACGCGGCATGAGTATGCAAAGGCCGCAGGTTTTTATCATGTGGTGCTGGCTGATCCGTCGAGCCTGATGGACGTGCGGCTGAATGCGGACAAGGAACTGGGCGAGCTGGACGAAGAGCAGGGGCAGTTGAGCGCGGCGGAGCGGGTTTATCGCAAGGCGCTGGCGGAGTGGGATGCGGCGCGGGCGCAGTTGAAGGAGGATTCCCGAATTTCCTACGGCACGAATGCGAGCCGGATTTACGGGAATTATGTGCGGCTGCTGGTGAGCGAAGGGCGGACGAACGAAGCGCTGGCTGTGGCCGACGGCAGCCGTGCGCGGACGCTGGAGGATGGACTGGATGGGGCTTCGGCTCGACCTTCCATGCGAATGGCGGCGCTCGATCCGCAGTCGATTGCGCGCCGGGCGAATGCGACGCTGCTCTTTTACTGGCTGGGCGAGAAAGAATCCTATCTCTGGGCGATTACGCCGGAGCGGACAGAGTTTTTCCCGCTTCCGGCGCGGAAGGAGATTGCCGCGCGGGTGGAAAGCTACAACCGCGCGATTCTCGATCTGCACGATCCGGCGGCGGAGGGCAATGCGGATGGGCGGTTCCTGTATCAGGCTCTGGTGGCTCCGGCGAAGAAGCTGATGGATGAGCAGAAGAGGCCGGTGATTGTGCTTACCGATGCAACGCTGAGCCGGCTGAATTTTGAGACGCTGCCGGTGCCGGATGCTGCGAGCGAGGCAAAATCCGGAGCGGATGAGGCGGCAAAGGCGCATTACCTGATCGAAGACGCCACGCTGATCTCTGCACCTTCGCTGGATTTGCTGGCGCATGGCCTGGAGGGCGGGACGAAAGCTCGGGTGGCGTCTCGCGCGGCGCGTGGATTGCTGCTGATGGGCAATCCCGTGGAGGCGGATGCGGATTATCCGCCGCTGCCGCTCTTCGGCGCGGAGATGCGGCACGTGGCGAGCCATTTTCCCGCGGCCGGGACGGCGGTTTACGGCGGCCGAAACGCTACGCCGGAGGCGTATGACGCGGCGCATCCGGGCAGCTACGAGTACATTCACTTTGTCTCCCACGCGACGGCGAGCGAGATGGACCCCCTGGAGTCGGCGATTATTCTTTCGCGGCCTCAGGGAGAAACAGACCCGGGCGGGTATAAGCTCTACGCGCGGGAGATTGTGGCAGACCCTCTGGCGGCGCGCCTGGTGACGATCTCAGGCTGCTATGGCAGCGGAACGCGAGCCTACGTGGGCGAAGGACTGGTGGGACTGGCGTGGGCTTTTTTGCGCGCCGGGGCGCGGCATGTGGTGGCGGCGCTGTGGGAGGTGAGCGACAACTCCACGCCGCGGCTGATGGATGGATTGTATGCCGGGATTGAGGCGGGAAAGCCGCCGGCCGAGGCGCTGCGCGAGGCAAAGCTCGGGTTGCTGCATTCGAAGGGGCGCTACCGGCTGCCGTTCTACTGGGCTCCGTTTGAGATTTACAGCAGGGAATAAATGCAGCTTTTAGCT
>JASHPD010000299.1 GCA_030038315.1 Acidobacteriaceae bacterium | reverse complement strand
CCACGGTCCACAGCAGCATCTGCGGCGCGCTCAGCGCCCACACGCGCAGGTCAAGCACAACCGCAATGGCTACCGCGGGAACCACCGCAAGCAGAACGAGCTTCGATTGCCAGTCAAGATAAATGGAGCGCACGATTTCATCCTAGCGGAACAAGCGACGGCAAAATCAGGTAGTGTTTCAGTTTGAATTTGCTTTGTGTCAGGGCACGACTTTAGTCGTGCCGAAAACTGTGCAATCAAAGATATGGGCTTTAGCCCCTGTGGCTCTCAATTCAAACTGAGACATTACCCAAAATCACGAACAAATATGGAAGAGAAGTGAAACGATTTACACGCATCAGGTACGGCCATTTAAACTCACCTGTCTAAAGAACTTCATCTTCCAACTGCATTGTGCGGAGTCACGCATGAAAAGATTCACAGCCGTCCTCGCGTTTTTTGCGGCCCTGCCGCTCTCTTCGTTTGCGCAAACCGCAAACCAGCGCGTTGTCCTCGAAAGCCCCGGCGAAACCATCGTCCTCGAGCCGTATGCGCCGAACATTGTGCGCGTAACGATCAGCAAAGAAGCCGCCGCCGCGGAAGCCGCTCCCGGCTACGGCATTATCGGCAAGCCCGACGCCGCCGGATGGACTGCGAAGCTCTCCGATGCGAGAGATGTGTACGGCTCCAGCGGAATGGTCGTCACCGTCAACCGCCCGCACCCCCGGCCCAACGCGAAACCAGGCAAACTTCCCGACACGGCGAATTATTTCTCCGGTTCCGCGCCGTGGGCGCACATTGTCTTCCGCACGCCGCAGGGCAAGACGCTGCTCGAAATGCTCGGCTGGGAGATGGCCGACTACAACCACAAGGACGGCAACGCGCAGCTCGCGCTCGACCGCCGACCGCAGGACGGTCCCAGCTACGTTGTCGGCGCGACCTTCGTCTCGCCCGCCGACGAGCACTATTACGGCCTCGGCCAAAACCAGGAAGGCTTCCTCGATCACCGCGGCCATCCCGTCTACTGCTGGCACGATTACAATGCGCCCGCCGGTCAAAGCTCCTGCGTGCCCTTCGTCGTCACCAACAAAGGCTACGGCCTGCTCTGGGACAACCCATCGAAGACCACCATCGTTCCCGGCTTCAACGAAGTCACCCGCTGGAGCTCGCAATCCGGCAACCGCGTTTCGTTTTTCGTCATCGCCGGCGATACCGCCGACGAAATCTACGCCGGTTACAAACTGCTCACCGGCCCCACGCCGCTCCTGCCCAAGGCTGCCTACGGCTACATCCAGTGCAAGCAGCGTTACTCCAGCCAGGCCGAGCTGTTATCCGTCGCGCAAGGCTACCGCGAGCGCCATCTCCCCGCCGACGTTCTCGTCGTCGATTGGTTCTACTACACCAAAATGGGCCAGATGGACATGAACCCCAAATTCTGGCCCGATCCGAAGGCCATGAACGAGCAGCTCCACAAGATGGGCTTCCAGACCATGATTAGCGTCTGGCCGCGCTTCGTGCCGGAAGACCGCTTCTACAGCACGATCCTCAAGAACGGCTGGTTCGAGCACCTCGCCGACGGCACGCCGGAAAACGGCCTGCCTTACGACAAAGCCGGCTCCGACATCGACACCACCAACCCGGCAGCCGCCAAATTCTACTGGCGCATCATCCGCGACAACATTCTCTCCCTCGGCTTCGATTCGCTATGGGCCGATGAGACCGAGCCCGACCTGCCGCCCAACGGCGCGTACTTCCACATCGGCCCCGGCACGGAGTTCTTCAACGTCTACCCGTATTTTCATACCAAGGCGCTCTATGACGGCTTCCGCGCCGACCTGCCGCACCGGCGCGCGTTGATCCTCTCGCGCGATGCCTGGCTCGGTGCGCAGTCGAACGGCACCATCTTCTGGTCCTCCGATATCTTTCCAACCTGGGACACGCTCAAGCGCCAGATCCCCACCGGCCTCGACTTCACTGCATCCGGCTTGGCCTATTGGTCCAACGACACCGGCGGCTGGCAGTACCTTCCGTACTTTCACAAGCCGGCCCATCCGCCGCTGCTCGATCCCTCCGACGCGCGCGACGTCGTCGGCCACTACGACGATTACCCCGAGCTCTACACGCGCTGGTTCGAGTACGCGACTTTTTTGCCCATCATGCGCACCCACGGCAGCCGCAAGGCCAACGAAGTATGGTCCTACGGCAAGCAGGCCGAGCCGATCCTCGAAAAATATCTCCGCCTGCGCTATAAACTGCTGCCGTACATCTACTCGCTCGCCTATAAAACGTGGAAAACCGGCGCGCCCTTCATGCGCGCCCTGCCGCTCGATTTTCCCAACGACCCCAAAGTCGCCGACCTGCGCGACGAATACATGTTCGGCCCCGCGTTCCTCGTCGCTCCCGTCACCGATCAGGGCGCGACCAGCCGCAAAGTCTATCTCCCCGCCGGCGTAGACTGGTACAGCTACTGGACCAATGAGCGCTTTCACGGCGGCCAGACCATCCCCGTCTCCGCGCCCATCGATACGATTCCGCTCTTCGTCCGCGCCGGCTCGATCGTGCCCTTCGGCTCGGAGATCGAAAGCACCGCGCAGCCGCAGAGCATCGTCAAAATCCGCGTCTACCCCGGCGCAAACGCAGACTTCACCCTCTTCAACGACGACGGCACCACCTACGCCTACGAGCACGGCGCCGGCTCCATCACGCATCTCCACTGGAACGACGCCACGCAGAGCTTTACCCACGACGGCGCTGCGGCCTGGACCGCGCCCGACAGCCGGATCGTTGAGATTGCGGGCCATTGAAGCGCAATTTCACACCATCCCGCGGCCCGCGCGTCTAAACGCAAAGCGGGCCGCATCCTTTTCGTCCTTCCGGATGTTGCAGCGCTGGTTCGCGCGCAGGCCGCGCCCATTTGCCTGATTTACAATCGACGGGTAAGCAG
>JASHPD010000298.1 GCA_030038315.1 Acidobacteriaceae bacterium | reverse complement strand
CTACATTCTCGGCGAGATTCTTTCCCATGCTCTAATCGGCTGCGCGCTTTTCACGTTCATCCTTTTCATGCCGCACCTGCCGCAGATTCTTGAGACGCTGGTGCGAAACAGCTCAACCTTGAGCGACGTGGCGCAGATCTTTCTCTTCACATTGCCATATCTGCTCAATGTCACCATTCCCATGTCGGTGCTCGTAGGCATTCTGCTGGGCTTGAGCCGCCTTGCCGCTGACAGCGAAATTGTCGCCATGCGCGCGGGCGGGCTTGGCATCGGCTACTTTGTGCGCGTGGCTTCCATCATAGCCGTCGGCGGCGCTCTGCTCGGCCTTGTCAATTCACTTTATGTTTCGCCGCGGGCAAACCAGGCGATTCTCGACATGGAGCAGGAACTGGCTGCTTCACAGGCATCCTACGAAATTCAGCCGCGCGTTTTCATTGAGGACTTCCGCAATTTTGTTCTCTATGTGCAGGATGTACGCAGCGGCCGGGGTGCGGCCAACTGGCGGCAAGTTTTCATGGCCAATATCACCGATCCGGCATCGCCGCGCATCACCACTGCAACTACAGCGACAGTCGTCAATGACTCCACGCAGGAACTGCTCATGCGCCTGCGTAACGGCGCAACTCATGAAAACCCGCCGGACCAGCCCTACTCCGTCTCGCAATTTGCTACAACAGACCTGCCGCTGAGCCTGAGCCCGCAGAGCAGTGTGCGCCTGGGCCGCATGGATACGGTGATTTACGCAGTTCCGACACCGGAGCTTCTGAAGCTGATTCACGGACCGGACAGTAAGCGTTTTTTGATTGAGCTGAACAATCGATTCTCGTATCCGGCAGCGTGCCTGGTGCTGATGCTCGTAGGCGTGCCTCTCGGAGTGATCTCGCGGCGCGGAGGAAAAAGCTCCGGCTTTGTGTATACGCTGCTGCTGGTGATTCTCTACTACATCCTGTCGTACACAGGCGTGGCGCTGGCGCGGCAGGATAAGCTGCCGGTCTTTCTTGCCGTGTGGATGGCAAACTTTGTCTTTGCCTTCGCCGGCATCTTTCTGCTGTGGCAGATGGCGAGCGGCGGACGCGTGCTGAGCGCGCTTGCATCCCTGGCTGCGCGCGCGCCGAAGCTGAACGCCTCGGCCGCGATTCATGACGGCGGCGATAAGATCGGCCAATGGATCAACCGATTGCAGCCACGCGCGCTGCGCAAATCGCGTGGCGTATTTCCGCGCATTCTTGACGAGTATGTCATCCGGCAATTTCTCAGCACATTTTTTCTGGTGCTCACCGGCTTTGTGCTGTTGATGCTTGTGTTCACCTTTTTTGAGCTGGTCGGTGATATTATCCGGAACCACATTTCGCTCGCCACGGTCGGCGATTATCTGCTGAACCTGACGCCGAGCATGTTGTACACGATTGCGCCGCTCGCCGTGCTGATTGCGGCGTTAGTCACCTTCGGCGTGCTAAACCGCAACAGCGAGATCATTGCCATGAAGGCCACGGGAATCAGCCTCTACCGGCTGGTGGTCCCGATTGTTTCGATTGCGGCGGTTCTTACGGTGAGCCTTTTTCTCTTTGACGAGTACTATCTGCCGCAGGCGAACCGCAAGCAGGAGCAGTTGCGCAGCGTAATCAAGGGACGGCCGCCGCAGACCTTTCTCGATCCGGAGCAGAAGTGGATCTTCGGGCATCCACGGCCGGGTGAGCCGGACCGCATTTTTTATTACCAGTTCTTTGACCGGTACCGCGCCGAGTTTGCCAACATGCAGGTCTTTGAGCTCGATCCAGCAACTTTCTCGATCACGCGCCGCATATACGCCGAACGCGTCTTCTGGGATGACACGACCAATACCTGGCGATTCCAGAATGGGTGGGAACGCGACTTTGACGGCGCCACCCAGACCAACTTCCGCCAATTCATCAACACCAGCTTCAGCGAGATTCACGAGGAGCCAAGCTACTTCTCGAAGGAGAGCCTGCAATCGCAGGAGATGAACTTCGGCCAGTTACGGCGCTACATTCGCGACCTGAGCCAGAGCGGCTTTGACACGATGCGACTGCGCGTGGCACTGTGGCACAAACTTGCCTATCCGCTGATTGCGGTGGTGATGGCGATGCTAGCCATTCCTTTTGCGCTCTCGATGGGCAGGCGCGGTTCCCTGTCCGGCATCGCTGTTGCAATCGGCGTGGCGCTGGCCTACTGGGTGGTGGATGGAATCTTTGGCGCAATGGGCAATGTCAATTACCTCCCTGCCCCGCTTGCGGCCTGGTCGTCGGACGTTCTCTTCGGCCTGATCGGCGGCTATCTGCTGCTGCGTACGCCGACATGATGCGCGCATTTTGTTGCATATTTAGAGCGGCTGGCGCATCGATACAATAGGATCATGCTCGGCGACCTGCGCCCACTCTTCGCTTATATGCGCCGCTATCGCTGGGGCTACCTTTGGGGCAGCCTTGCCGTGGTGGCCACCAATGCGATCTCGGTGCAATTTCCGCGCGTGGTGGGCCAGGTGATTGATTCCCTCCGTGAGCCGGGAACGACGCGGCGGACGATTCTGCTTCTGGCCGGGCTGCTTGTCGCGATCGGCATCACCAAGGGTATTTTCCTGTATGCGCAGCGATGGATTCTCATCGGCATCTCGCGCAAGATCGAATTCGATCTGCGCAACGATCTCTTTCGGCATCTTGAACTGCAGGATTCAGGCTTTTATCGGCGCTATCGCACCGGCGACCTGATGGCGCGCATGACGAACGATCTGAACGCCGTTCGTATGCTGCTCGGTCCGGCAATCATGTACAGCGCGAATACGGTCCTGTTCAGCGTCTGTGCGCTTTATTATTTGCTGCGCGTGAGCCCGTGGCTGACACTGGTTGCGCTGGCGCCCGCGCCGTTCGCATCCGTGCTGGTGCAATACCTGGGACGCAAAATTCATGAACGCTTTGAGCGCATCCAGGCGGGTTTCTCAGAGATCTCCGCGCAGGCGCAGGAGAATTACTCCGCCAATCGGCTGGTCCGTGCCTTTGCGCAGGAAGAGGCGCAGATCGCGGCCTTTGAAAAGCTCAACCGGAACTACATCGCCCGCGCGCTGCGGCTGGTGCAGTTGATGGGCATGTTGTGGCCTACGCTGGAATTCATCCTTGGCGGATCATTTATTTTGACGTTGCTTGCCGGCGGACACCAGGTGATTGAGCACCACATTACCGTGGGCCAGTTTGTCGAGTTCAACACTTACATGCTGCTGCTGATCTTTCCGGTCATCGCGCTGGGATATGTTGTCAATATCTTCCAGCGCGGCACGGCTTCCGTCAAACGGATTGACGAGCTTTTGCGCCAGAAGCCCTCGATTGATGACAGTGAAGCCGACCCGGCGATTGCAGGGGATGCCGTTCTGAATGGCGAGATTGAATTTCGAAACCTCAGCTTCCGCTATGACGACGGCGCGGAGGTCCTGAATGATATTTCGTTGCATATTCCGATGGGCTCAAGCCTGGCGATTGTAGGGCCAACCGGCTCCGGCAAGACAACGCTGGTGAATACGATCTCGCGGATACTGGAAGCGCCGGATGGAACGGTTTATATCGATGGACTTCCCATTCGCCGGTATCCGCTCAGCGTGCTCCGCCGCAACATCGGCATGGTTCCGCAGGAGACGTTTCTATTCAGCGAAACGCTGCGGGAAAACCTGACCTTCGGCGCGCCAAATGCCAGCAAGGAGGAAATGCTTGCCGCGGCAGAGGCTGCGCATATACGCAAGGAATTTGAAGGGTTTCCGCAGGGATTCGAGATTGTAGTTGGCGAGCGCGGCGTGACTCTCTCAGGCGGGCAGAAGCAGCGCACCGCGATTGCCCGCGCCCTGCTGCGCCGCCCGGCGATTTTGATTCTCGATGACGCGCTCGCGTCCGTGGACACATATACGGAGGAGCGCATCCTCGGCGGCCTGCGCGGCTACACCGCCAATACGACGACGATCCTGATTTCCCATCGTGTCTCGACGGTGCGCAACGCCGACCGGATCGCTGTTCTTGACAAAGGACGCATCGTTGAGCTTGGCACGCATGAGGAATTGCTTGCGCTCGACGGTTACTACGCCAGCCTCTACCAGAAGCAGCAGCTCGAAGAAGAGCTCGCCGTCACTGGTTAGAGCAGTCCTCCTTTGCGCTCCAACCCTTTACAGTGTCGAACAAACCAGCTTTTTTAACGAAAAACCGCGCAGAGGGCCTCGACTTCGGAAAAATGCTTCAGGCGTTCCAGCGATGCCGCCCTGCTGCATCGGCATCGCCGAAGCTATCAAAAGCAGGCGTTGGCTGCATGGAAGCCGGAAAAATTGCCGCTGTCTCCTGCGCCACCTGCCTCCACGCGTCACGCATGTTGCGCACACAGTCAATCGTATGAAGGAACCTGGGCTTTGAGGCGCGCTGGGAGGCCTGCAGAATCTGCGCAAAGATTGCCGTATAAAAATCGCTCAGCGCTCGCGCCGGAGAGCCGCCAATATCCATGCGCAGCCGCGCCTGCAGGTGCAGAATGATGTCGAGGGCGCGCTTGACCGCTGCACGACGTGCCCCCTCGTCGCCGCGATCCACAGCATCGCAGGCCGCATAGAGAAAGCGCATGATTCCGTCATAAAGCGCTACGACCAGTTCCACCGCCGAGGCGCCTTTGAGCGTGTGCTGCTGGTAGCTATCCATTTTCATGTCCTTTTTGTGGAGCCTTCTTGCAGCCCTGTCCCGCGGTCCCGTCTAGCTGCTCGATTCGTTATAGCCGGTAATGGACGAGTACAGCTCATTGATGCCCTGCAGTTGCGTGGGCAACTCCTGCAGAATCTCGTTGGCAGAGTTCAATTCCGCTGTCAGGCTCACCTGCTGTGCCGAGATCAGGGTGTTCTCGTTGGAAATCTCGCTGTTCAGGGTCGATTCGGTGGAGCTGTCCGAGCTCAGAGCCAGCGCCAGCACGCCATCGGGATTGCTGGTTCCGGCGTTGTCGAGCATCGTAGTAAAGGTCGTGCCCCAGCTATTCGCGTCCTGGAAGAAGGCGACTACGCCGCTGTAATTGGAGTCCAGTGCGGAAACGAGCGAAGTTTCGTCGAGTGAGAGCGAGCCGTCGTCGTTCATGCTGATGCCGAGATCGGTAAGCGAGTTGATGCCGGTGCCGTTGCTCGTGTAACTCAGCGAGGCGCCCGAGGTTGTGTCCGTAAGATCCGAGGTGACGGTGATCGAATCTCCGTCCGTGTTTGGAACCAGCACAAGCTGCGGGCCGGAGCCGTTGTTGACCACGCTGGCAGTCACGCCGAGGTCATCCGAGTTGATGGCCGAAGACAGGCCGCTGATCGTCTGCTCGCTCAGGCTCGACATGTCAATCTCTGTCCCGTCAATGGTGATCGAGCCCGAGAGCGTGTCCGTGGAACTTGAAACCGCGGTGAGATAGCCGCCGGGATTCTGGTAGTTGATGGCCGTAAGAAGCTGCTGCTGCAGAAGCGTAAGCGTGGGCGAGCCGAAGAGCGGCTCGGCATTGCCGGAGCTGTCAGTGGTCTCCTGCGCGTTGATGGCCGAGACCAGTGAGTTGTAATCCGTCACAAAATCGTAGACCGTGCTCTCCACATCCGAGCTGTCGTTGGCGA
Organism: Acidobacteriaceae bacterium; assembly: GCA_030038315.1. Classification (GTDB taxonomy): domain Bacteria; phylum Acidobacteriota; class Terriglobia; order Terriglobales; family Acidobacteriaceae; genus Telmatobacter. The sequence goes on along the minus strand of JASHPD010000298.1, from coordinate 14,870 downwards.
TGACCACCTGCACATTCGAGCCCGTCGCCGTGGTGCCGAGCAGGTCGAAGGTGACGCCGGGAATGAGGTCCGTCACCGTGTTCGAGGCGCTTTCGAGCGAGATGCCGTTCACGGTCAGCTCGGCGTCAGCGCCCGTGGTCAGCGAGGCGTTGTAGTTGAGCGAGGTGCCGGCCGTGGAGTCGTCCAGCGTGGAGGTCGCGGTCACGCTTCCGCCGGCGCCGGATGTATCAGAGGTAATCAGCAGGCGCGAGCCGTTGGCGTCGGTGATGATACTGGCCGTCACGCCGATGTCCGCGGAGTTGATGGCGTCCTCGAGGCCGGTGAGGTTCTGGTCGGTCAGGCTCGACATGTCGAAGGTCGTCGTCGTCGCGCCGGAGCCCGTGCCGGTGGTGATGGCGAGCGAGCCGGTCAGCGTGTCGCTGGTGCTCGAAACCGGGTCCACATAGCCGTAAGCCGTGGTGGCCAACGAGGTCACCGTCACAGTATAGGTTCCCGGGACTGCGCTCGAGTCCGCCGATGTCAACTCCAACACGCTGTCGTCGGAGCTCGATCCGTCCATGTACGACATCACGCCGGTAAAGTCCGTCAGCGAGCTCAGGTCGGTGGAAAGATTGGAAAACAGCGTGCCCAGGTTCGACAGCACCGTATCCTGGCTCTCCAGCGAGGACAACTGGTTCTCCCACGGCGTCTCGACATTCTCGAGATTGGCGACAATGGCGGAAACAGTGGAGCTGACATTGAAGCCATCGCCGCTGGTCGGCGATCCGAAGCTCAATCCAACAGTGCCCATGCGATTCTCCCGGCAGGCGAAGATGCAGATTCAAGACCAAATCCGCGGCAAAGCGGATTGGAAGGCTTCAAGAATCGTCCGCGCCGGCCACAAACAAAAAGGAAGGACGCCGCGAGGGACGCCCTTCCTGTATATCGGCAGGTTAGCCGACGAGTTGAGTTTACTGCTGGAGGAGCTGGGTAACTTCCTGCTCCACGCTGTTGGCCTGCGCCAGAGCCGCGATGCCCGTCTGGGAGAGGATCTCGTACTTGGACAGGTTGGAGGTCGCCGAGGCGTAGTTCGTGGCCTGCACCGCGTTCTGCGCCGACTCGATGTTCTCCTGCTGCGTATCTTCGACGTCGGAGATGGAGTTCAGCGTGTTGATCTGAGCGCCCACGTAGCCGTCCTGCGCGGCCACGTCGCTGATGGCGGTATTGATGGTCGTCAGCGCCGTCTGCGCATCCCCGGAGCTGAGCAGGTCCGTGGTGCCCAGGTCCGCGCCGACGGCATCTGTATAGCTGATCGTCGCCACCGCGGTGCCCGTGGCGGCGGTGTAGGCCATCGTGCCGTCCGTATCGCCGAGGCTGTCCTCGGAGAGGCCGGCAATCGAGAGAGCGTCAATCGAGCCGCCCGCCACTGTCGAGTCGCCGGTATAGATGTCCACGGTGTTGTCGGTCATGGCCAGGTCCGCAGCGGTTCCGGTCACGGTGCCGAAGACTGCTTCGCCGTTGTAGGTCGTCGTCGTGCCGATGTTGTCGATTTCCGACAGGATCGACTGGTACTCCTGGTTGGCCGCGGCGTCCTGGGTCGTGTTGAGGGTGCCGTTGGAGGCCTCGGTGGCCAGCGTGACAGCACGGTTGAGCAGGCTGGTAACTTGCGAGAGCGCGCCGTCGGCGACCTGAAGCAGGCCCACGCCTTCGGTGGCGTTGGTGGCGGACTGCGTCAGCGCGGCGGAGTTGGCGGCCAGGCCGTCAACCAGCGAAAGACCCGCCGGGTCGTCGGCGCCGGAGTTGATCTGCGAACCGGACGAAAGCTGCTGCAGCGTGGTCGTCAGGTTGGCCTGCGTGTTGTTCAGGTTGTTCTCTGCAAACAGCGCGTTCAGGTTATTCAAAACACCCAGGGACATGGGGGTTCTCCTTCATGGATGCGTTGAATTGAGGCTTGCTTCTGTCTCTGCTCCCATTTCGCTTGCTGGCCCTGGGTGCCGGGACGGAATCGTGCCATCCGCATCTTGGCCATTTTTCGGCCTGCATAAGGGGGACTTTACCGGCGTGAACGGAGTGTCCGCACTGGGGACACCATCCTGCTTCGGAAGCTAATTTTTTGAACCTTTATCCACAACTGCCGATAACTAAGGTGCAAAGGAGTCCGTGCGCCATGATTGAACTGACACGCCTGAACGGCAGCCCGCTGATGGTGAACAGTGACCTGGTTAAGACCGCCGAAGCCTCGCCGGATACGATGCTTACGCTGATTACCGGTGAAAAGATGATCGTCCGCGAGACGTGCCAGGAGGTGATGGAGCGCATTTTGACGTATCGCGCGCGGCTGCTGGCTGACGTGGCGCGCCGGCTTCCCGCGGGCTCAGATGTGTCGCGCGCGGCTTCGCTCTCCAGTTTGCGCATGGATGCCAGCGGCAATGTGGCTGCGAAATCGTAGCTTGATCGAAAGCTCACAGAAAAAAGGAGCACCGACATGGACAAGGGAAGTTTCTTTGGCGTCTTTCTCGCCGTTGCCGGCATTCTCGCCGGCCTTATCATTGAAGGCGGCAATGTCGGGCAGATTCTGCAGCCCACGGCGGCAATGATTGTCTTTGGCGGAACGATGGGAGCGGTTCTGCTCCAGTTCCCTCTGAACACGGTCATTGCGGCTTTCAAGCGAGCGGCGCGCGCCTTTGCTTCGCCGCGCAAGCAGCATGAGCATCTGATTCAAATGCTTGTCTCCTTTGCGAACAAGGCGCGCCGCAACGGCGTTGTCTCGCTCGACGCCGATCTGCAAACCATCGACGATCCCTTTTTGCGCCAGGCGCTGATGCTGGCCGTGGACGGCACGGAATCGGGAGATTTGCGCAAGATCATGCAGGTAAGCCTGGACTCGATGTCCGAGAGCGAAGACCGTATGCCTGCCGTTCTGGAGGCGGCCGGAGGCTTTTCGCCGACAATCGGCATTCTGGGCGCTGTGCTCGGCCTCATCCAGGTGATGCACCACCTGGACAACATGCAGGAGGTGGGGCGCGGCATCGCTGTCGCTTTTGTATCCACCATTTACGGCGTAGGCATTGCCAATCTCTTCTTCCTGCCGCTGGCCGGAAAGCTGCGCCTGCGCCTGCGCGCCGATTACATGGAGCGCGAGATGATGCTCGAAGGCGTGGCTTCCATTCTCGACGGCATGAACCCGCGGATGTTGGAGGTCAAGCTGGGCGGATTCATCGAGGAGCAGAGCCGCAACAAAGACTCGATGGAGCGTGCCGCATGAGGCGCCGTTATGAGCCAAAGACGAATGTCTCGCATGAGCGCTGGCTGATCTCCTATGCGGACTTTATCACGCTGCTCTTTGCGTTCTTTGTTGTGCTGTATGCCTTTGCGAAGGCTGACCAGAAGCGGCAGGCGGAAGTTTCGCAGGCCATCGACACGGCTTTTAAATCGCTCGGCATCTTCGCCTACGCCTCGCCCAAGCCGGACGCAAAGGCTGTTTCTTCCGCCACCGAGCAGGCCGTCATGCCCATGAACATTGTGATGGGCGAGGACGTATTGGCTCCGGCGCAGGTGCGCGACGATCTCAGCCGCATCGAGCGTGATCTGGAGCAGCGGCTTTCGAATCAGGTTGCGCAGCATACAGTAGCGATTCACATGGGCAAGGATGGGCTTGTTATCAGCCTGCGCGAAGCGGGATTTTTCGATTCCGGCTCCGCCGTACCGCGCCAGGAGAGCCTGGACACGATGAAGCAGATCGCCGCCGAGCTTGCGCAGGTTCCCTACGACCTGCGCGTGGAAGGGCACACGGACAATGTGCCGATTCACACGGCGCAATTCAGCTCGAACTGGGAATTGTCTTCGGCGCGTGCAACGAATATCGCGCGGCTTCTGCTCGCGCTTCATGCCGTCTCGCCGGACCGGCTCTCCGCCGCGGGCTATGCGGAATTTCATCCGGTGGATACGAATGACACGCCGGAAGGACGGGCGCACAACCGGCGCGTCGATCTGGTGATTCTGCCGCGAACGAAGGTAAATCTGGCTGAGCCTGCCGCAGCAACGGATACCGGCGAGTGGCATAAGATTACCGACGGCGATACAAACGCCGCAGCAAAGTAAATCCTGCTGCGCTTACTCTACGCCCAGGACCTTGACGATGACGCGCTTGCGGCGCTGGCCGTCGAACTCCGCGTAGAAAACACGCTGCCATGTGCCGAGGTCGAGCTTGCCTCCGGTTACGGGCAACGTGGTTTCGTGATGCAGCAGCAATGCCTTGAGATGCGCGTCGGCGTTGTCCTCGCCGGTCTGGTGGTGCTTGTAATCACGGCGCGCGGGAGCGAGTTCTTCGAGCCACTTGCCGATGTCTTCAATCAGGCCGCTTTCGAGATCGTTGACGTAAATCGCCGCGGTAATGTGCATAGGCGAGACAAAGCAGAGGCCGTCACGCACGCCGCTGCTCTGCACAATGGCTTCCACCTGGCCGGTGATGTGCACCATCTCGCGCCGCTTGCGCGTTTCAAAGACCAGGTATTCCGTATGGCTCTTCATCGCATTCATTTCCCTTCCCTATTATTCTAAGAAGAGATGCACGAGAACACTGAAATACTCTCCGAACGCGGCATGAGCTTACTGGCGGAAGGCCGTGCGGCCGAGGCCGCCGAAGCATTCCGCGCGGCGATTCGCATCGATGAACGATGCCTTGAGGCGCATCACGGACTGATCCGCGCGCTGCGCGATGCCGGCCGGCTGGAACAATCGATCGGGGCGGCGCTTGCGCTCACTGCCCTTACGCCGGATGATCCGCTGGCGCACGCGGCTCTCTCGATTTCGCTGCAAATGGCGGGGCATGTTCCCGAGGCGGAGGCAGCAGCGGGACGCGCGCGCATTCTGGAGTGGAAACGCGAGCTTGCTTCGTCACGTCCTGCCCCCGGTGAGGAACCGTGAGCATTGCCGCCGCCAGACGTCTGCGCGCGATGTATGATGCGCTTTTTGCCGCCTATGGTGGACAGCACTGGTGGCCGGCAAGGACACGCTTTGAGGTGATTGTCGGGGCTTATCTGACACAAAATACCTCGTGGAAGGCTGTTGAGCGATCGCTTGATGCGCTCCGCTCGGCAAATGCGCTCTCTGTGCGCGGCCTGCGCACCGTTCCGCTTGAAAAATTGCAGCAGCTTATTCGCCCTTCCGGATTTATTACACGCAAGGCTGCTGCGTTAAAGGCATTTCTGGACTTATTAGATGCGGAATTTGGCAGTTCGCTCGATCTCATGGCTGCCGCGCCGGCTCCGATGCTGCGCAAGCGGCTTCTTGATCTTCCGGGCGTTGGGCCGGAGACAGCAGACGCTATTCTGCTCTACGCATTCGACCACGCCGTTCCGGTTGCCGACGAATATCTGCGGCGCATCGTGGAACGCCACGGACTGATGGAGACGCCGATTACGCGCGGACACGGTGGCTATGAAGCGCTGGCTGCGCTTACCCGGAAGGCTTTTGCCGGCGATGCCGCAGAATCGCGCGCGCAACTCTTCAACGAGTTTCACGCGCTTACGGTTGCGGTTGGGAAAACGCACTGCGGCAGCACCGCGCACTGCGAAGGATGCCCGCTTGCACACGATCTGACGCGGATTACGCGTTATAGCGGTTTTCCAGTTGCTGTAAAACGAAGCCGCAACAGCTAAGTGGCTTTTTCCTTAAAGAAAAAGCCACCTTGGACCACGCTTAAAATGCCTCATACGAACTGGAAAACCGCTCTAGTGCTGCATCGTGTAGGCCGAACCTGGCACCTTTGCGCCGGCCTGCTGCGGCGTGGGCAGTTGTGAGAGATTCCAGCCGCCGCCAAGAGCCTGCACAAGCTGCACAGCGGAGAGCATCTCTTCCACCTGCAACGTGTTCAGTGTGACTTGATCGCCCAGCAGCGTGGTCTGCGCCGTGACTACATCGATGTAAGGATCGACGCCAGTGCTGTAGCGCGCGGTTTCAAGATCGAGCGACTGCCGCGCGAGCTTTACCGCATCCTGCTGGTGCACCACCTGCAGCGAGTAGTTGCGCGTGGCGACCAGATAATCCTCTACCTGCTGGAAGGCTGTCAGCACGGTCTGGCGATACGTGGCCAGATCGGCGTTGTACTCTGCCTCGTATTGATGCAACTCGGCGCGGTACAGGCCGCCGTCGAAGATAACCTGTGAGGCAGAGGGCCCAATGGACCATACACGGCTCGGCCAATCCAGGAGGTGTCCTGTGGTTGAGCTTTCCGTACCGCCTTCGGCGCTGAGCGTTACCTGCGGAAAGAACGCACCGTAGCCGATGCCGATCGTTGCATTGGCCGCGGCAAGAGTCCGTTCGGCCTGCGCCACATCGGGCCTGCGCTCGGCAAGCTGCGAAGGCACTCCCACCGGAATCGGTGGCGGCGTGTAGATCTGTGCTCTTACAGGTATCGAAAAGTCCGTGGCCACTTTGCCCACCAGCATCGCGATTGCGTGCTCGTACTGCGCGCGCGAGAGGTCCACATTCACCAGCGAAACTTTCGCCGACTCAAGCGCGCCCTTTGCTTCGACCACCGCTGCATAATCGCCTGTGCCCGTATCGTATGCGCCCTGGTTCAGATCGAGAGCTTTCTGGTCTGCATCCACTGTTGCAGCCAGAACTCCACGCAACTGGTCCTGGCCGCGCAACTCGAAGTAATCTTCAGCGAGCGTAGCCTGCATCGAGAGCTTTTCGAGTGCCAGATCCGCCGCGTTGGCCTGTGCCGTATACTGCGCCTCGCGCACCTCGTTGCGGATCTTGCCCCAGAAATCCGGCGTCCACGAAACATCAATCGGCAGCGACCAGAGCGAGTTCGTAGTTCCTCTGCTGTTGGTGCTGCTGTTGTTTCCGGTATTCGCAGATGTGTGCGATCGCGACCACGAAGGGCCAAACGTAATCTGCGGCCAGTACTGCGAGCGCGCTTCTGCAATGGTTGCGCGCGCGGCCATGTAGTTCTGATACGCCAGTTGAACGCTCTGGTTGTTTGCGTTCAACTGTTCTTCGAGCGTATTGAGCTCAGGCTCGTTAAAGATCTCCCACCAGTTGCCACGGATCGCCGCTTCCTGCGGGCTGGCCACCTTCCAGCCGTCCTGGTCGTGGAAGTTGACGGTGGACTCCTTGTAGTTGGGCGCGGTCACTGCCGGCGGCGTGGGCGCATGATACGCCGGCCCTACGCGGCAGCCGGAGACGAGCGCCGCAGAGGCCAGCACAACGGCCGCAGCCAGTTTCCCTTCCCGTCGAATTGTTCGAAGCATCGTCATAGCTCTTTCCTGCCTCTGGAGACGCGTCAAATAAGAATCAGGACGCAGCCTCCGCCGTGCCGTTCGGCAGCGGCTTGTCATGCTCGCGGCCCATAACACGGAGCCGCAGCCGGTCCATCGCCAGATAAACTACCGGCGTTGTGTACAGGGTAAGCAACTGGCTCAGCACCAGTCCGCCTACGATCGTGATGCCCAGCGGCCGCCGCAACTCTGAGCCTGTGCCTGTTCCAAAAGCCAGCGGAAGCGCGCCGAAGATTGCCGCCATGGTTGTCATCATGATGGGGCGGAAGCGCAGTACGCACGCCTGGAAGATGGCATCGTAGGTGTTCATTCCACCGCGCTCGGCCATCAGCGCGAAGTCGATCATCATAATCGCATTTTTCTTCACGATACCTATCAGCAGAATGATGCCGATGATGGAAATTACGTTGAGATCAATACCGAAGAGCATGAGCGCCAGCATGGCGCCTACGCTGGCCGAGGGCAGCGTGGAGATGATCGTCAGCGGATGGACCAGGCTTTCATAGAGAATGCCAAGCACAATGTAGACCGCGAGCAGCGCTGTGATGACGAGATATTTTTCCGTCGCAAGGGAGTCCTGGTAGGCCTGTGCCGTGCCGGCAAAGAAACCGTGAATCGTCTCCGGCATTCCCAGGCTTGTCTCCATCTGCATAATCTCGCGCGTCGCATCGCTCAGCGACACTCCATTGGCCACGTTGAAGGAAATCGTCACCGACGGGAAGACTCCGGTGTGATTCACCTGTAGCGGCGTTGTGCCCGTCTGCGGGCGCATCATGTTGAGGATCGGTGCCATCGCATTCACACCGGCCTCTGTCGTGCTGCCCGTGGGATTCACAAAGATCTTGTGTAGTCCCGAAGGATCTTGCCAGTACTTCGGAGCCACTTCCATCACCACGTAGTACTGGTTGAGCTGCGTATAGATGACCGAAACCTCACTCTGGCCAAAGGCGCTGTAAAGCGAGCTGTCCAGCGATTGTGCTGTCTGCCCCAGGCGCGCCGCCGTGGCGCGGTCAAAGGTCAGCATCTCCTCCAATCCGTTGTTCTGCTGATCGGTATTCACGTCCAACAAGCCGGGCAGATGCTTCATGTGTTCGAGCAAGATCGGACCCCAGTGCGCCAGATCCGCTACATTGTCGGTCTGAATCGTGTACTGGTAGAGCGCCGCAGTGCTGTGGCCGCCGATGCGCAGATCCTGCGAAGGCTGCATAAATATTGAGGCGATGGGAAGACGCGCAAGTTTGGGCCGCACCTGGTTGATGACATCCATCGCCGAGATATGGCGCTCTTTGCCAAGTGGTTTGAGCGCGATGTAGACGAATCCGCCGTTACTTGCTCCGTTTCCGCCGGTGTATCCATTCACATGCTCTACGTTGGGATTTGCCTTAATCACATTCACGATCTGCTTAAGTGAGAAGTTCATGAATGGGAACGAAGCATCCTGCGGTCCCTGCACCATGCCCACAATCGCACCCGTATCCTGCTGTGGGAAAAAACCTTTCGGAATCCGCACGATCACCACAACATTCAACGCAATTGTCAGCGCCAGCACAATCAAGGTCAGAATCCAATTGTCGAGCACCCATGCAAGCGAGTTGCGATAGAGATTCATCATCGCATCGAAGGTTTTCTCACTCGCGCGGTAGAACCAGTTGTGCCGCTCGCCCTCCGGTTGCGCTCTGAGCAGGTGTGCGCACATCGTCGGTGTTGTCGTCAGCGAGATCACCATCGAAACGATAATCGCCGTCGAAAGCGTCACCGCGAACTCGCGGAAAAGACGCCCCACTATTCCACCCATCATCAAAATGGGAATGAAGACAGCAATCAGCGACATACTGATGGAAAAAACTGTGAAGCCGATCTCCTTCGCACCAAGCAATGCGGCTTCGAAAGGCTCCTTCCCCGCTTCCAGATGCCGAGTGATGTTTTCCATCACAACAATCGCATCATCCACGACAAAGCCTGTCGAGATCGTAAGCGCCATCAGCGAGAGATTGTCGATGCTGAAGCCGAAGAGGTACATCGCCGCGCAGGTGCCGATGAGCGAAACGGGAACAGCTACGCTGGGAATGAGTGTGGCACGCGGGCTGCGCAAAAAGACAAAAACCACTAACACAACGAGAAAGACAGAACCTATCAGCGTGCGCTCTACATCTTTAACGGAAGCGCGAATCGTTACTGTACGGTCCATCACCAGCGTGGTTGTAATTCCTTTTGGCAGTGCCGCCGTGAGAAACGGCAACTGCGCCTTAATGCGATCGTTGGTGTCGATGATGTTCGCGCCGGGCTGGCGGAAGATGATGACGGTGACGGCACGCGTCCCGTCCGTGTAGCCGGCAGTGCGTATGTTCTGCGTCGAATCGATTACGTCGGCAACATCTGAAAGCCGGACGGCAAGGCCATTATGGTAGCCAACGATGAGCGGCTTGTAGTCGTCTGCCCGCGAAATCTGATCGTTGGTGATGATGTCTTCCGTCGTCTGCCCATTGGCGAGCTGCCCGCGCGGATCGTCCGCGTTTTGCAGACTCAAAACACTCTGCACGTTGGAAAGCGTCAACCCATAACTCTCCAGCTTCATCGGGTCCACTTCCACGCGAACGGAAGGCGTGGCGCCGCCACCCACAAAGACCTGCCCCACTCCCTGAATCTGCGAGAGCTTCTGCTCGAGAATCGTCGAAGCCAGGTCATAGACCTTCGTGATGTTGTATTGCTTCGAGGTCATGGCCAGGATCATGATTGGCGAATCGGCAGGATTGTACTTGCGGTAAAAGGGGTTCTGTGGCAGATTCGTCGGCAGGTAGGTACGTGCCGCGTTGATCGCCGCCTGTACGTCGTGCGCCGCGCCGTCGATATTGCGGTTCAAATCGAATTGCAATGTAATTGACGTGCTGCCCAGCGAACTGGACGAGGTCATCTCCGTAATGCCGGCGATGTGGCTGAATTGCCGCTCAAGCGGCGTGGCCACGGAGGCCGCCATGATCTGCGCACTTGCGCCGGGCAGGCTGGAGGAGACGCTGATCGTGGGGAAATCCACCTGCGGCAAAGGCGAAACCGGCAGCACGGTATACGCAATCGCACCCGCAATGGCCACCGCAATGGTGAGCAGCGTGGTGGCTACCGGACGGTGGATGAATGGAGACGACAGACTCATGCAGGCTGTGCTCCGTCAGCCGGCGTATCGCCGGGCATGTTGCCTGGCCCTGCGTGCGAGAGTTTCCTGCCCGTCAGCCGCTGGCCAAGCGAGTCAAAGAAGATGTAGATCACCGGAGTTGTGTAGAGCGTAAGTATCTGCGAGAGCAGCAGGCCGCCGACCATGGCAATACCCAGCGGCCGGCGCAGCTCCGAGCCGAGGCCTGTGCCGACGGCAAGCGGAACGCCACCCAGCAGCGCCGCCATCGTGGTCATCATGATGGGACGAAAACGAAGCAGGCTGGCCTCAAAGATGGCATCTGTCGAGTTCTTTCCGTGATCTCGCTCCAGCTCGAGAGCAAAGTCCACGATCATGATGCCGTTTTTCTTCACAATACCAATGAGCAGGATGATTCCGATGATGGCAACGACGCTGAGATCCTGGTGGAAGATCATCAGCGAAAGCAGAGCACCAACACCCGCCGAAGGCAGCGTGGAGAGAATTGTAATCGGATGGATGAAGCTTTCATAAAGCACGCCCAGCACGATGTAGACCGTAACGAGTGCGGCCAGGATCAGCAATGCCTCATTGGAGAGCGAGTTGCGAAAAGATGCCGCGGTGCCCTGAAAATCCGACTGGATAGTCGGCGGGAAGTTCATTTTTTTCGCGGTATCTTCAATCTTGTTAATCGCCGTTCCGAGTGAGGTGTTCGGCCCAAGGTTGAAGGAGACCGTTACGGCCGGGAACTGCCCCTGGTGATTGATCGAGAGAGCCTCAGTCGTCGTGCTCATGTGCGTGAAAGCGCTCAACGGCACAGCATTCGCGCCTTCCGATGCAGTTGCCAGATTCGAAGTGGAGCTCGTTCCCTGGAGCACCGTCTGCGGAGCCGAAAGCACTTCAGAGGATGGCGTGTATACCACGCTGGCCGTCAGGGCATTCGATCCCGCCGCCGCGGAAGCGGAGGAAGAGAACGATGTGGACGCGCCTGCTCCACTAGTTCCCGAAGAAGCGTTCGATTGAATATAAAGCGAGCTCAGATTTGCAGGGTTCTGCTGCCATTGCGGAGCGGTTTCGAGCACGACGTGATACTGGTTGAGCTGCGTGTAGAGCGTGTTGATCTGCCGCTGGCCGTAGGCGTCGTAGAGCGTGTTGTCGATCGTCGTCGGAGCAATTCCGAGCCGCGAGGCCGTTACGCGATCGATCGTGAGCGATACCGCACGCGCTCCCGTCTGCTGGTCCGTGGCCACGTCTTCCAATTCGGGAAGCTTTTTGAGCTGAGCCACGAATTTAGTCGTCCACTCGTCCAGTTCGTCGCTGTTCGGATCTTCCAGCGTGTATTGGTACTGCGTGCGGCTCACGCGGTCATCGACGGTGATGTCCTGCACCGGCTGCATGTAGAGATGAATTCCCTCCACGCGTGCCAGGTTCTTTTGCAGGCGGCGAATCACATCCGAGGCGCTCAGGCTGCGCTGCTCAATCGGTTTCAGGTTAATGGAGATGCGCCCACTGTTCAGCGTGGTATTGATTCCATCCACGCCGATGAATGAGGACAGGCTCTGCACAGCAGGATCCTGAAGGATGATCCGCGCCAGTTCCTGCTGCTTCTTCGACATGTTCTCAAAAGAAATGGATTCCGAGGCCTGTGAGATGCCTTGAATCACTCCGGTATCCTGCACCGGGAAGAAGCCTTTGGGAATGATGATGTAGAGCCAGACCGTAACCACGAGCGTGGCTACTGCCACGAGCAGGGTGAGCGTCTGGTGGCGCAGAATCACCTTCAGCGTGCGACCGTAGAAGGCAATCATGCGGTTGAAGATATCTTCGGAGACGCGATAAAAGCGCGTCTGCTGATGCGCAGGGTCGTGCCGGAGAATCCGCGAGCACATCATGGGCGTGAGCGTGAGTGAGACGACAGCCGAGATGATAATGGTGACCGCCAGCGTTACCGCGAACTCGCGGAACAGGCGGCCAACCACATCGCCCATGAAGAGCAGCGGAATGAGCACAGCGATGAGCGAGACAGTGAGCGAAACAATGGTGAAGCCGATCTGGCCCGCGCCGGTCAGCGCCGCCTGTATCGGAGGCATTCCCTCTTCAAGGAAACGCGAGATGTTCTCGATCATCACGATGGCGTCGTCAACAACAAAGCCAGTCGAGATGGTCAGCGCCATCAGCGAAAGATTGTCGAGGCTGTAGCCAAGCAGGTACATCACGGCGAAGGTGCCAATAAGCGAAAGCGGTACGGCTACGCTGGGAATCACGGTAGCCGAGAGATTCCGCAGGAAGAGAAAGATGACCATGACGACAAGGCCGATGGTCAGCAACAACTCGAACTCGACGTCATGCACTGAAGCCTGGATGCTGGTCGTCATGTCGGTCATGGTGACGACCTTGATGGACGCCGGCAGATCGGTCTCAAGCTGCGGCAGGATATTGCGGATGCGGTTGACGACAGTGATCGTATTCGCGCCCGGCTGGCGCTGAATGTTAAGAATCACCGCCGGCGTCATATTCATCCACGCAGCCTGGCGCGTGTTTTCCACGCCATTCACCACGTTCGCCACGTTTTTTACAAAGACCGGTCCTCCGTTGCGGTAGGCGACGACGACGTTTTTATATCCGGCGGCATCGGTGATCTGGTCGTTCGAGTCAATCTGGTAGTCCTGCCGCGGTCCGTCGAAGTTGCCCTTGGCCGCATTGACACTCGCATCCGTCAGCGCCGTGCGCACGTCTTCCAAATTCAGCCCGTAGGAGGAAAGCTGCGTAGGATTCACCTGAATGCGCACCGCAGGCTTCTGCCCGCCGCTAATGGTCACCAGGCCTACGCCGCTCAACTGGGAAAGCTTCGGCGCGAGATGCGTATCGACCAGGTCTTCCACCTGCGGCAGCGGCATCTGCGGCGAATAAATCGCCAGCGTCAACACCGGCGCGTCAGCAGGATTGGTCTTGCTGTAGATCGGCGGCGTAGGCAGGTCGGAAGGCAGATAAGTCTGCGCCGCGTTCATCGCCGACTGCACCTCTTCCTCGGCTACATCCATGCCCAGGGTGAGGTTGAACTGCAGCACGATGACCGAGACGCCGCCCGCGCTTGTCGAGGTCATCTGGCTGAGGCCCTGCATCTCGCCAAACTGGCGCTCGAGCGGCGCGGTGACCGTTGTGGCCATCACATCCGGGCTGGCGCCGGGATAAAAGGTGAGCACCTGGATGGTGGGGTAATCTACTTCCGGCAGCGCAGAGACGGGCAACTGGAGGAACGCGACAATACCCACCAGCAGAATGGCGGCCATCAGCAGCGCAGTCGCCACCGGCCGCAAAATAAATGGCCGGGAAGGGTTCATGGGGTATTCGTCTCAGGTGCGGATGGGATCTTAACTTTGGAGATGATAATCGGAGAGCCGTCAATCAGCTTCTCGAAGCTGCTGTCGGCGATCACTTCGCCTTCGTTCAGGCCGCTCTCCACAATCGTGTTTCCGCTCTCGGAATGTCCCGACTTCACATCCTGCATTTTTGCTTTACAGCTTTGTGCCGTCGAACACTCGCTCACGCCGGAGACCGGCTGCTTTGTCTTTGCATTCACCAGCACGTAAACAAAATCCTCGCTGCCGTTGTGCTGGATCGCGGACGAAGGAACAATGACCTGATTCTTGAGCGTCTGCACCAGCAGGCGCGTATTCACAAACTGGTTGGGGAAGAGCGCTCCGTCCTTGTTGCCGAAGATCGCGCGCAGCTTTACCGTGCCCGTCGTCGTGTCAATCTGGTTGTCCATCGAATTCAGCTTGCCGGTGGCCAAGTGGCTGGACTCCGATCTGTCCTGCACCTCCACGGTGAGCGACTGCCGGTTGCGCATCTGCTTCAGCACCTGAGGCAGGTCGTCCTCCGCCAGCGTAAAGACCACCGTGATGGGCGCAGTTTGCGCGATCACCACCAGCGTTGTCCCGCTGCTCGCTGACACCAGGTTGCCGGGATCAACAAGGCGGAGGCCAACGCGACCGCTGATGGGCGCCGTAATGTGACAGAAGCCCACCTGCGTCTGGTCGTATTCCAGGGTGCCTTCGTCGTTCTTCACCGTGCCCTGATCCTGCAGAACCAGTTTTTCCTGGTCCTCAAGCGTTTGGCGCGGGATGGCGTTCTTCGCCCAGGCCTGCTGATAGCGATCGAGGTCCATCTGCGCCTGCGCCAGCAACTGCTTGTCTCGTTCCAGCGCGCCCTGCGCGGCCACAACCTGCGCCTTGTACTGGGTGTCGTCAATGTCGATCAACGGATCGCCCTTGCGCACGTACTGGCCTTCCCGGTAATGCACCGCCGTCACTACGCCGGTCACCTGCCCCTCAATCGAATCGGTATACACCGGTGTCACAGTGCCGAGCGCGTCGAGATAGACGCTCATCGAGCCGCGAACGGCCGTCGCCGTGGTTACCGGGACGGGCCCGCCAAAAGCGCCGCGCCGGCCGACCGTTGCCTTGACAGCCTCATGGTGC
>JASHPD010000297.1 GCA_030038315.1 Acidobacteriaceae bacterium | reverse complement strand
GTGTTGTCTTCCGACCAGGAAGCGAGGGGCTGGCCGGGCAGGTTTTCAACTCCAAAACAGGTGCCGGCGGAAACCACGCCGGGACAGCTTCCGGAGGCGGTAGGCAGATTGCCGGTATCTTTCTGGAGATTGCCGCGGACAAAGATGTGCTGTTGCGGGTTCAGGTCGTAATCAACCTTGAAGATCGAGGTGTTTTCCGTGACCGGCGCCGGCGAGGCAAAGATGTATCCGGCATTGTTGATGCCGTCGCCGGCGGTGGGCACGGTGCCGAAGATGCCCGCGCTGGCGAGAGGCTGATAGTAGGCAATGACATTGGCGCTGGGACCGCAGCCGATGGTGGGCGTGCAGGGATCGTCGGGCGACTCGTCGACGGCGGTGACCTGCGCGGCGGTGAGCCACTGGGTGTTGTTGTTGGCGTCGAGATAGCCGAGCTCGCCCTGGTAGAACTGCTGGGTGGGCAGGGTGCGCGTGACGATTTCATCGATGGCGCGGCGCTGTCCCTCGTAGTTGAAGAAGAAGAAGAGCTTGTCCTTGACGATGGGCCCGCCGAAGGAGCCGCCGAAGGTGTTCATCACGTACTTCTGCGGAACGTTGGGCTCGCCGAGCAGGAGCTGCTGGTACTTGTTGAACCACTCGTTGGCGACGGTGTTGGTGGGGCGGTAGTACTCGTAGAGAGCGCCGTGGAATTTATTCGTTCCGCTCTTGGTCACAAGGGTGACCTGCGCGCCGGAGCTGCGGCCGGTTGTGGCGTTGCCGTTCGAAGTGGTGACGCGAAACTCCTCGGTGGAGTCGAGCGTGGAGCGCAGCACGCCGGTAAAGGCGGTGCCGTTGAGCTGGTCGTTGTCGTCAATGCCGTCGAGGGTGATGTTGCCCTGGTCGGAGCGGCCGCCGCTCACCGAGCCGCTGCGGCTGTCGCTCGTGTTGTTCTCTTCCGGATTGCCCAGGTAGAGCACGCCGGGCTGAAGCGTCAGCAGCGCCAGAGGATCGCGGCCTTCCATGGGCAGCGCCTGAATGGTCTTGTTGCCGACCGAGTCGCCCAGCGTTGCGTCGGTGGTGTTCAGGGTCTGCGCGGAGGAGGAAACGTCCACGGTGACGTTCTGCGACTGTATGGTTAGCGTGAAATTGATGGTGGCAGGCTGGTTGACGAGCAGCTCGGCGGTTTTGCTCTGGTTGCCGAAGCCTGCCGCGGTCACGGTGATGGTGTACCGGGCGGGCGGAATCTGCGGAAATTCGTACAGGCCGACGCCGTTCGCCGTGGCGGTAAAGGTGCGACCCTGGGCATTGTCCACCAGAGTGACCGTCGCGCCGGGCACGAGAGCGCCGCTCGGGTCCTTCACGATGCCGCGCAGGGAAGTCAAGGTCGATTGGGCGGATACGCAGATAACGGATACGCAAATAACTGGGGAAAGAATGCAACAAAGCATCCATCCCATTCGGGATCGTTTCACGTCTGTCCTCCAGAAAAAGCTCGCTACCGGCGGCTGCTTGTCTGCCGCTTATTTTTTCCGCTGCGCCGGAATTCCCGGCAAGGCGGGTAGACGGATCGTTGAAATCTTCCGCCGCGGGAAAGCTCAGGCAGAATAGCGCAGAGTTAAAAACTTCCGCTCTGTGCGGAAGTTTCAGCGGGCGGATGCAGTGACCGCAATCTGTGACAGTGATTCTGACAAAAATTTACCCGGTCTTCAAGCAGAAATTTACCGGAGACGATCAAAGGACGGCGTGAAGATTTCACTTTGTTGCTCTTGTGTTGCGCCTGCGGGGTTTCAGGAACGTGGAAGTGGCGGCGGCAGACTGGAGTGAAAGCCACGCACGCAGTTGCAAAGAACCCACTGCCACGGCAAGCGCGCCCGTTACCATGCGTTACCCTGTTTGCACAGGAGACCATCATGCAGACGCTTCGCTTCCATGCCCGCGTGGCTGTCATTGCTCTTTGCGGCCTTGGCTCGCTCGTTGCCGCCGCGCAAAAGACACCCATCCAGATCACCGCCAACCTTACCGACGCTCCGCGCAAGCTCTACCACGCGGAAGTGGATATTCCCGTTACGCCCGGGCCGCTTACGCTCATTACGCCGGAGTGGATTCCCGGCAACCATCGGCCGACCGGGCCGGCCGAGGATATTACCGGCGTTGTCTTCACGATCGACGGCAAGCCGATTCCGTGGCGGCGCGACGACGTGAACCTCTACGAGTTCCACGTGGACATTCCGCAGGGCGCGACTACGCTGCACGCGCATCTGGACTGCATTGTTCTCAACCGCGTTTCGCAGAAGATTGCGGTGCTCGAGTGGGAGAAGCTGCTGCTCTATCCGGCCAATACGCCGGTGCGCGATATTCCGATTCAGCCCTCGCTGAAGGTTCCGGCAGGCTGGGGCGTGGGCACGGCGCTGCAGCCGATTGACGCGGCTTCGTGGCCTGTTCCGGCTGCGGGCACGACGACGAAGTTTGAAGTTACGAACGTGGAGCAGCTCCAGGATTCGCCGATCATTGCGGGCGCGAACTTCCATGAGTTCCGCCTGGCGCCGGAGATCACGCCTGCGCATTATCTCGACGTTGTTTCCGACGAGCCGGGAGATGAAAACCTGCGTCCTTCCACGCTCGCGGAGATCAACAACCTTGTGCGCGAGGCCAGCGTCGAGTATGCCTCGCATCACTATCACGTCTATCACTTCCTGCTTACGCTTTCGGACGTTGCGGGCGGCGAAGGCCTGGAGCATGGGCAGTCTTCGGATAACGGCGTGGGCGAAAAAGGCTTTGCCGACGATGCGCACCAGCTTGCCAATGCCGACCTGCTGTCGCACGAGTTTACGCACTCGTGGAACGGCAAGTATCGCCGGCCGGTGGGGCTGTACCAGCCGGACTTTGCCACGGCGCAGCAGGGCGCGCTGCTGTGGGTGTATGAGGGCATGACGCAGTACCTGGGCAACGTGCTGGCGGCGCGCGCGGGGCTCAAGTCGCAGGAGGAGTACCGCAATATGCTGGGGCTGAGCGCGGCGAGCCTTGAGTATCGTTCGGGGCGGGTGTGGCGCTCGACGGAAGATACGGCAGTGGCGGCAAGCATTCTGCGCGGCGGCAATCCGGCGTGGTCCAACTGGAAGCGCGGGCAGGACTACTACCAGGAGGGCGAACTGGTGTGGCTGGACGCGGATACGCTCATCCGCAAGCTCACGGATGATAAGAAATCGCTGGATGATTTTGAAAAAGTCTTTCTGGCCAAGGGCGGAAACACGGGACCGCTGATTGTTCCCTACACCTTCGATGAGCTGGTGGCCGACCTGAACGAAGTTGTTCCTTACGACTGGGCAACGTTCCTGCACGACCGCATTTACAAGATCAATCCGCAGGTGGATCTGGACGGGATTGAGCGCGGCGGCTACAAGCTGGTCTTCAAGGACAAGCCGAACCCGGCGGAGAAGATGCTTGCCGCGGCGTATGCGCGCTATGGGCTGGGCATCGATGTGTGGTACTCGCTCGGGCTGCGCATCTCGGGCGAGGGGCAGATCATCGATGTTCGCTGGAACGGGCCGGCTGACAAAGCGCAGCTTGCTCCGGGCTACAAGGTGCTGGCCGTGAATGGGCGCATCTTCTCGCCGGATGCGCTGCGCGACGCGATTCAGGCGGCGAAGGGAACGACGGAGCCGATCAAGCTCATCGTGCAGGCCGATACGTGGGTCTCGAACTACGAGATCGACTACCACGACGGCGAGCGCTACCCGTGGATGGAGCGCGTAGACGGCACGCCGGATTACCTGGACGAGATCACCAAGCCGCGCACTACGCCGGAAAAGGTGGCGGAGACGAAGGCGAGCAACGAATAAAAATAAGCAAACAGAAAAAGTGGACAGCGGGCAAGAGCAATTCCCGCTGTCCACTTTTCTGCATTAGTCTGTTCTGTCAAGGAGAACCCGACTTCCATGCGTAGACTGCTCTGCCGCACGTTTGCCGTTCTGGCATTTTGCGCGATTGCGCCCGCCGTCCTCTTTGCGCAACAGACCGCGCAAGCCGCCGGTGAAGACTTCGTCAAATCCCACTACACCAAGTACGAGTTCCGCATTCCGATGCGGGACGGCAAGCGGCTCTTCACCGCCGTTTATGTGCCGAAACCTTCGGCTTTTCCGTCCGATCCCGGACCGTATCCGTTCCTGATGGACCGCACGCCCTACAGCGTTGCGCCGTATGGCGAAGATCAATACCCCAAACGCCTGGGACCGTCGGAGGAGTTTGAAAAATCCGGCTATATCTTTGTCTACCAGGATGTGCGCGGGCGCTGGATGAGCGAAGGCGAGTTTGTGGAGATGCGGCCGCACATCGACGATAAGAAGACGCCGCAGGATGTGGATGACGCCTCCGACACGCACGACACGATCGACTTTCTGCTGAAGAATGTGCCGAACAACAACGGCAAGGTGGGCATCTGGGGCATCTCCTACCCCGGCTTTTACACGTCGGCGTCGATTATCGACTCGCATCCGGCGATTGTGGCGGCGAGCCCGCAGGCTCCGATGACGGATCTCTTCATGGGCGACGACACCTACCACGGCGGGGCGTTCATGCTTTCGGCCAACTTCGGCTTTTATGTCTTCTTCTGGCCGCAGCACACGCCCGAAGAACCCAGGCATACGCGGAGCGCTTCTTTTGATTTCGGCACGCCGGACAGCTACGAGTTCTATCTCAAAGCCGGCAGCCTGTCCGACATGGAAGCGAAGTATTTGAAGGGCGCGAACTGGCTCTACAACGACCAATTCCAGCACGACACTTACGACGCTTACTGGCAGGCGCGCGATCTATCGCGCCACATGAAGAACGTGAAGTGCGCGGTGCTTGTGGTGGGCGGATGGTATGACGCGGAAGACCTGAGCGGGCCCTACCGCACCTTCTACGCGATCCGCAAATTCAACCCGGAGACGCCGATTACTCTTGTGGAGGGACCGTGGGTGCATGGCGGATGGGCGCGCAGCGACGGCAGCCATCTTGGAGATATCCAGTTCAACGCCAATACCAGCCAATACTTCCGCACGCATATTCAGTTTCCGTTCTTCGAGCATTACCTGAAAAGCAAACCCGGCGGCGCGCAGCCCACGGCGGTTGTCTTTGAGACGGGCACCAACGTCTGGCGCAGCTTTGACGCGTGGCCGCCGCAGGCCGCTACGCCGAAGATGCTCTACTTCCACGCGAATGGCAGGCTCAGCTTCGATCCGCCCACGGAAGACACGGGCGTGGACGAATATACAAGCGATCCGAATCATCCGGTTCCCTTTGTCGGCTACACGACGGACACCGTGCCACAGCGCTATATGGTGGACGATCAGCGTTTCGCGAGCTATCGGCCGGATGTGCTGGTTTACGAGACCGATCCGCTTACGGAAGACGTGACGATCGCCGGGCCGATTTCGCCGAAGCTGAAGATTTCGAGCTCCGGCACGGACTCGGATTTCATTGTCAAGCTCATCGACGTCTATCCCGATGACGCGCCGGACGCCGACACCGGCAATAAGCGCACGCTGGATACACCGCCGGTGCACATGGGCGGCTACGAGGAGCTTTTGCGTGGCGAGCCATTCCGCGCCAAGTTCCGCAATAGCTGGGAGAAGCCCGAGCCGCTGGCACCGGGCAAGATGACCGACATCGATTTCACCATGCCGGATCTCTTCCATACCTTCCGGCGCGGCCATCGCATCATGGTGCAGGTGCAGAGCTCGTGGTTCCCGCTCATCGACCGTAACCCGCAGACCTTTACCAACATTCCCGATGCCAGGCCGGAGGATTTCAAGAAGGCTACCGAGGAGATCTTCCGCCAGAAGGACGCGGCGAGCGGCGTGCAAGTGCTCGTCCTGCCGCAGTAGTACAGGCGCCCAGTGCAATCCGATCTTTGCGGCGATTTTCTGTTGCAGGGACGGGATCGCATGATTTCGATCTTCAGTGCCGCCTGGCGCGCGTGCGTTTGGGGCTCGGCGGACAGGTGGACTCGCGGATGACCAGCTCGGGGTGGATGGGCACGATCTCCGGAAAGGTAGCCTGGCCGCGAATGCGCTGCAGGAGCACTCGCGCGGCTGCCGCGCCCATCTGGTTGAGCGGCTGGCGGATCGTCGTCAGGCTGGGATTGTGAAAAGCGGCGGCCTGGATGTCGTCGAAACCGACCACGGAAATGTCCTCCGGCACGTGCAGGCCGTGGTTCATCAGCGCGCGGATGGCGCCGATGGCCGTGACATCGTTGTAGGCAACGAGCGCGGTGAAATCTTCGCCGCTCTCCAGCAGCTCATTTGCCGTCGCAAAACCCATTTCCGGCGTGGAGACGCGCAGATCGAGCCGCGCGCACAGCTCCGGCGGCGGCGCAATTTTCATCTCCCGCGCCAATGTCATCAGGCACTCCCAGCGGTCGTCCGCGTCGGAGCTGTAACTGCCACCGCGCATGAAGGCGATCCTGCGGTGCCCAAGCTGGTAGAGATGGCGCAGCGTCAGCTCGGCGGCGCGCTTCTGATCGAGCACGACATTCGTTACGCCTTCAATGCGGCGGTGACCGGCTACGGCCACGGCGGGCAGGTGGAACCGATCTTCGAGGATCGTGTCGATGAAGAGAAAGCCCTCGACCGAGCGCTCCATGAGCAGACGCGGATACTCCTGCACCAGGTCCGCCTTGCGGCGAT
Organism: Acidobacteriaceae bacterium; assembly: GCA_030038315.1. Classification (GTDB taxonomy): domain Bacteria; phylum Acidobacteriota; class Terriglobia; order Terriglobales; family Acidobacteriaceae; genus Telmatobacter. Next base: position 12,134 of record JASHPD010000297.1, on the reverse strand, counting down.
GGCTGGCCAGCAGGTAGAAGTAGCCTTCTTCCATAAGGACTTCTTCGACGCCGGCGAGCACTTCCGTGGCGTAGTGGTCGTTGAGGTCCGGTAGGAGCACGCCGACGGAAAAACTGCGCCGCTTGCGCAGCGAGCGCGCATAAAAGCTGGGCCGGTAGTCGAATTTTGCCGCCGCTTCCAGCACGCGGTCGCGCGTCTCCTGCGGAATGGAGCGTACGCCGGGCGCGTTGTTGAGCACCAGAGAGATGGTGGCAGGAGAGAGATTCAGGTATTCACCCAGCGTCTTGAGGCTGATGGGCTGACCAGGCTGAGGACGAGTCTCTGTTGTGGCGCGCTTTGGCATCCAGTTGTGATGAGCCCCTTCGCTCAATGTCGCACAAATCCATGCGGGACGGAAAGATAAATCACGACCGAGCGCAAAGCGGCTGTGGCCTGACAGCCCGAATCCACGTACAATCGAAACCGGGCCCGTGCTTGAGGCTCTATCCGCGGAGGGATGGGTGAGCGGTTGAAACCGGCGGTCTTGAAAACCGTTATAGCTGAAAGGCTATCGGGGGTTCGAATCCCTCTCCCTCCGCCATGATCCCTTCCAAGAACGTCCGGGAAAATCCAATAAAGTCTCTGAAATCCCTGTGAATATGCGGCGTCCCCGATCGAGGACGCCGCAGTGCTGTGCTGAATTAACGGCTCATCATCAGAGAGCTGTTTTCTTCGTCCGTTACCACGGAGGAAGAGACAGGCGGGAGAGAGATTCCCGGCTGATAGGAATGCCCCGTCAGCAGCCCGAGCACAAACCATGCGAGCAGTGCGGCTCCGATGGCGAAGAGCACGTCGCCGGGGACGCGCATCCAGCGCAGGGTTTGCATGGTGCCGGATTGAAGGAATTCGGCTGAGCGCGCATACCAGGTGCCGCGCTGGATCGAGGCCCATGCCTGCATCAGGCCCACAGGCAGCATACTGAGCACGACCATGAAGGTGAGGCCGAGGTTGATGCACCAGAAAGATGCCTTCAGCGTACCCTCCTTCCAACGGCGCTCCGGATGCAGGACGCGCAGACAGAAGAGCGTGAGCCCAAGACCTAACATGCCATAGACCCCGAAGAGCGCCGTATGGCCATGGACGGGCGTGAGATTGAGCCCTTGCATGTAATAGAGCGCAATCGGCGGGTTGATAAGGAAGCCGAAGAGTCCCGCGCCGACGAGATTCCAGAAAGCGACGGCAACGAAGAAGTAGATCGGCCATTTGTAGTTGGCGATCCACGGCGCTTTCTCCGCGGGCCGCGCGAGGCGAAGGTTTTCCCATGCCTCGTAGCCGATAAGCGTGAGCGGCACAACTTCCAGAGCGCTGAAGACCGCGCCGAGTGAGATGACGGCCGCGCCCGATCCGGCGAAGTAGAGGTGATGGAAGGTGCCGATGATGCCGCCCGAGAGAAAGATTGTTGTCGAGAACAGCACGGCGCGTGTGGCGCTGCGAATCTCAAGCAGCTTGAGACGCGTGAAGAGAAACGCGATGACGACGGTGGCGAAGACCTCGAAGAATCCTTCCACCCAAAGGTGCACAACCCACCAGCGCCAGTACTCGGCGGTAACAAGATTGCTGCGCTGGCCATACATGAGGCCGGCCGCATAAAACAGCGGAATGGCAATGCTGGAGACAAGAAAGAGCGAGAGCAGCGAGCGGTCTTCGCTGTTGCGCTTGAAGGCCGGCCTGAGAGCGCGAACCATGAGCACCAGCCAGAGCACAAGGCCGATGAAGAGCAGAATCTGCCAGAAGCGGCCGAGATCCACATACTCAAAGCCCTGGCTGCCGAACCAGAACCAGAGGTTGCCGAGCTTCTGCTGAATGCCGAACCACTCGCCGGCCAGCGAGCCGGCAACCACAAGCACCAGCGCAGTGAACAGAACGTTTACGCCGAGGCGTTGGAACTTCGGCTCATGGCCGCTGACCGCGGGACCGACATAAAGCCCGGTGGCAAGCCACGAAGTCGCAATCCAGAAGATGGCCAGTTGCAGGTGCCAGGTGCGCGTAATGGCGTAGGGGAGATAGCGGTCGAGCGGGAAGCCGTAAAAACCCTGGCCCTCGACGCCGTAGTGCGCCGTGAGCACTCCCATGAGAATCTGCACGCCCCACAAGGCCACGACGACAAGGAAGTATTTGATCGTGGCGCGCTGCGAGGGCGTCGGGCGCAGGCCGAGAAACGGATCGCGCTCCGGATATGGGCCGGACGGAACGGATTTCTCCTGCGAGGCGTGCCACCACGCCAGCGCGCCGATGCCGGCAAGCAGGCACACAAAGCTGATGATGCTCCAGAAGACAGCGCCGGGCGTGGGCTCGTTGCCGACCAGCGGCTCATGCGGCCAGTTGTTGGTGTAGGTCACGTGCGAGCCAGGCCGTTCCGTGCTTGCCGCCCATGCGGTCCACCAGAAAAACGCCGCGAGCTTGCGCTGTTTCCCCACATCCGTCAGCGCGCCTTGCGGAATCGCGTACTCCTTATGCCCGTTCGCAAAGATGGACGCATAGTAAGCGGCAAGCTGCTCGAATGCCGCTGTACGGTCGCTGTCGAGCGTGAGGCGATTGGCCTGCGCGTCATAGCCGTTGGCGCGCGTGGTGCGGATGAGCCGCGCCTTCAGCTCCGCCTGCTCGTCAGGATTCAACGCTTGAAAATTCGCCGCTCCATCGCGCTGCGCCCAGCGGTCGAGAAGAATGTTCGATTGACGATGGAGCCAGTCGGCGCTCCAGTCCGGCGCGACATAAGCGCCGTGCCCCCAGACAGTGCCGATCTCCTGCCCGCCGATCGACTGCCATACACCTTGCCCATCCGTGATCGACGCAGCGGAGAACAACAGTTGCCCGTTTTCGGCATAGACATTGGGAATCGGAGGAGCCTGGCTGATCATCTTCCGTCCCACTGCGCCGAGCACCGCAAAGGAGCCAACCACAACAACCGCAAGCGCCAGCCAGTAACGTTTGTAGCTCATCGTTTACCTCAATTTTTGTTGGAGAGTTCGCAGCACCACCTGCTGCCGGTTTGCACGTGAACAGACCATCGATTCGACAACCGTGATTTCGTCACGCCGCTGAAGCGGAATGACCTTCCGCACAGCCGCATTCGGCGACGGCCGGTTTCCCGAAGGCGTAGGTGAGCACAAGGTTGGCAGCAAAGAGCAAAACGCCTGCCAGCTCAAAGACTCCGGAGACAGGCAGCGTCTTCCAGGCAAAGCGCAGGATTCCTTCATAGGCCAGCGGCTCGCTAGCCACGCGCAATGCGCATCCGGCTTGCAGAAGCAACAGGCTTGCAAAGATCAGCCGCGTGCTGAAGATGCGGTACACGCCGCCGAAGTGCGGCAGAATGCGCGGCCCGATGGTAAAGACCATTGTTGCGGCAAGGCCCACCGTAAGCGCATGGCGCGACGCGCCCCAGATGCCGCCATGCTGATCCGCAAGCGCGGCCCACACCGTCAGCGCGCCCGCGACCACGAGCCACAGGTAAGGCAGCCGCGCAAAGACCGGAAAGCTCGGATGAATGCCCTGCGTTTTCGCCTTCCCGTGCGGACGCTCCAGCATACGAAGAGCAATCACGATGACGATCGCGCCGAAGAGAAGCAGAAGAGCGGCCGTTATCGTCCATCCCGCCACTCCTGCGAGCACGCCGGCAACGTCAAGCATCAACGCCGCGGCAAAGAAACGATGCCTCGGCTTTTCTATGGCAAGCAGAGTCGGCAGCCAACGCGCGGAGAAGCCCCACACCACGGGTACAAGGAATCCCCAACCGAGCAGCACAAGATATTTCTGGTCGAGCAAATGCGGAAACGAAGGCTCGATGCCGATCCATGCCAGCCGAAGGCACTCGACAAGGTTGAACGTGACCATGGACGCAAGCCCGGCCGTGCTCAGTAGAACAGAAACCATCCACAGCTCCATGCGCCGGCGTGGCGAATGATTCTGCGGCGCATCCTGCTGCTTCGGCAGCCGATGATGCCGGGCGGCTTTCACAAAGAGCATCATGGCCGCGAACTCAAAGATTGCCGAAACAGGAACCAGAAGACGCCAGTGCCATCCATAGATGTTTCCAACCCAGCGCATCGCCACGCCGGAGACCCAGAGCGCGAAGCAGGCCTGCGGAATCCGCAGGAAATATCTCCCGCGCGCCGGCTGCGAATAGAAGCCGATGCCGAGAACAAAGCTGCCGATCCAGCCGAAGACCTGCGCGTGGCCGTGGCCTTCGATCCACGCGTGCGAGAGGCTTGAGAGGCCATGATGCGCGCTGATCGCAAGCAGGTTGGAAAAACCAAGCACCGTACCGGGGAGCGTCATGAAGAAGATGCCTGCGAGAATCCATGCGCGCAGCATCAGGCTCTTCTGCCGCTCGCGCGTGGCAATCTCGCGCGCGGAAAGTCTTTCGTGTATCAGAGACGAAGCAGCCATCTTCTACCCCCTCGCTTGCAGTTCGGTTTCCATCTCGATGGCACGAGGAAATAAAACGTCATCTTCCAGATGCAGATGCTGCCGAAGATCATCCGCAAACCGGCGCATTCCGCCGCAAAGAGCGGTTTCCGTCAGACAGGCGCCGGCGCGAGCCTCAAAGCCGTGCGTCATATCGCGCAACCGCATAACGAGAGCCTCCGCGGACTTGTGCTCCGCTGTCATGCCGGCAATCGGTTGCGCTACGGTGCGAAAGCAGGCGCAGGCCGCAGGCGCGCTCCAGTCAAGCTCTTCTTCCATCCTCACAATGAATGGGAAGAGCACGGCTTCTTCTTCTTCAAGATGCGCGAGCATCTCTGCGTGCAGCTCGCGGAGCAGAGCAGCCATCTGCCGCGCATCGGGCCGGCGCTCGCCGTGCCGCGCCACCAGCTTTTCCGCCATCGAGACCAGGCGCGGCGGTTCCTGCCGGACATAAGCGTGGTGCGTGCGCACGATATGTTGAATCAGGCGGCTTGCCGTATAGGTTTTGAAAGAAGCCGGATCTGTTTCCGTGCAAGAGGCGGACGCTTCGTCCAGCTTTTCCATCACTTGATCGGTACAAAGGCGCAGCCTGTCGCAGGCCTGCGCCAGCGATTCCTCGGCATCTGAGCAGAGGTCGATCCCGAAGCGCTCAAAAACCGCGGCCGCCGAGGGCCGCGAAGAAAGAATGGATCGAATCGATTGCGTTGCGATGGACATACTCAGCTCTCCATCGACAACGCTACGGGAAGTTCTTTCGCCGCTCAGTAACTTATGTCACTCAGAGATCAGGAAGAGGATTCCAGCAGCGCGGCAAGTCCCTTTCTGTCCTTGATTACGATCTGCCGCGCCTCCACGTCAAGCAGCCCCTCGGCCTGCAAGCGCATGAGATTCCGCGAGACAAGCTCGCGCACGGTGCCAAGCTGGTGCGCCAGCTCCTGGTGCGTGCCCGGCAGCAGAAATTCAATGCCCCGCTCGGTCTTCTGCCCTTCGGTATCGGCCAGCCGGACAAGCGTGGAGACAAGGCGCTGGCGAATCGTCGTAAAGGAGAGCTCTTCAATGATGGCGACCAGCCGCCTCAGCCGCGATCCCACCACGGAAAGCACTTTGAGCGACACTTCAGGATGCTCCGTGCAATACGCGTGAAAGTCGCGCCGGGAGATGAAAGCAATCTCCGTCTCCTCAAGCGCCATTGCGGATGCCGGATAAGGGCCTCCGTCAAAGACAGGAAGCTCAGCAACGGATTCTCCGGGAGCATTGACGGCAAGCACCTGCTCCCGGCCCGATGCGGATGTCTTGAAGATGCGGATTTTGCCGCGCGCAATAATATGCAGGCCATGGCACGGCTCACCTTCAGAAAACAAGAGCTCACCGGCGCTGAAGAGCTTGCGCACTGTGCGCGCGGCCAGCAGTTGCAGCTCGCGATCGGAGAGCTCGGCAAGCAGGGCCGTTTTGCCAAGCACTTCCGCCAGATTCATTCGTTGGGTGACCACACAGAAATTTTACCAGCAGGAACTTTAGTCACTGCCCGGCGGCAGTTTCGTTGATGAAATCAAGTGGCGGTCCCGCCATTGCGCCGGGCAACAGGCGCATGATTTATACCAGAGACAAGGAGAACAGATGCCGGTACAGATTGGCGCAAAACCCGACAGTGGATTCGATGACCCGATTGGAATGCTCAAGGATTGCCATCGCAGAATCGAACACTTTCTTCACATCCTGTGCGTAGTTGCCGAGCGCGCACAGGGGAGAGCGCTGAGCGGCGAAGAGTGCTCGGCTGTGAATGCCGCCATTCAATACTTTCATGCAGGCGGACGCCGTCATAACGCGGATGAAGAGGAATCACTCTTTCCACGGCTCAGGGATTACATCGACTCCGCCGCCATTGCGGAGATAGAGCATCTCGAAGCGGATCACCGCGCAGCCGAGCAACTTCATGCGCTGGTGGAAAAACTGTATGACGCATGGATAACCGGCGGCCGGCTCCCGCAAGAGGCAAACGCGCAGCTTCTCTCCGCCACCGAGCAGTTGCGGCATCTCTACCAGGCGCACATTGCGCTCGAAGAGCAGCAGATTTTCCAGCGCGCCTCGGAACTGCTCGACAAAACCGCCATCAGCGCCATCGGAGAAGAATTCCGCCGCCGCAGAGCGTAGCCGCTTTACAGGCCCGGATGATTCGTTGCATCCGCCCGCGGCACAAGCAGCATGTAAACATGGCGGGGAATGTTCGACTGCCAATGGTTTGTCACCCTGGCGTAGGCAACAGCTCCCAGAAAGATAGCGGCCAGCGCTCCAGCAACGCCCAACGGCCCCAGGACGCGCCGATGCCAGCGCTGCTCCGCGGTTTCCGCGCGCTTTGGCGAGAGCGCGAACTGGAGCGCATTCTCCGCCGGACATGCGGCAACGCACATCATGCAGGCGTTGCACTCGACGGAACGGATCTGGACCAGCTTGTCCACAGGCAGGTGCGACGGGCACGCGCGCGCGCACTTCCCGCAATCGATACATGCCGCTGCATCGCGCCGAATCTTCATCGGGCTCAACAGCGAGACCAGGCCAAGCAAGGCGCCGTAAGGGCAAAGATAGCGGCACCAGAAGTTCTCGACCAGCATGGAAAGAAGCACAAGACCGCCGAGAACGATTGCTCCCGTAAGGCCGATCTCCCGGAAGAAGTTCAGCATCCGCACGTCGGCAATCATGCCGTAGGGCGATGCCATGAAATCTTCCAGCACTTGCGCGGACATCATGCCGATCATGAACGCAAAAAAACCGAAGAGAAGATACTTCAGTCCACGGAATGGCACATCCGCCCATTTCGGCAGGCGCAGGCTGCGGCCAAAGACGCGGCGTCCCGCCTTCCAGAGATTTTCCGAGAGCGTTCCAACAGGGCAGAGCCATGAGCAGAAAGCCTTCTTGAAGATCAGGCTCATGGCGACAAAGGCCAGAAAAAGAAACATGGCGGCGGGATGAATAGCCGGCATACGCCCCGTCACCAGAAGATATTTCGCGTTCATCATGCCGGCAATCGGAAGCCAGCCTTCCACTCCGGCCGGCCGTGGCACAAACAGGCCGCCGCGCTCGAAGTAACGCACCCACAGCAGAAACTGCAATCCGATCCATACATTCAGCGCCAGGAAAAGCCACTGAGCAAAGCGCCGGATGCGCTGGGAGCGGTCCTGTGTGGAGCGGCGAATCAATTTTTTTGGAGGGCGAAGCGAAACGGCTTTTTCCACCAGATTTGTCATGGCCGTTTTCCTTCCTGGCCAAAATCTAGCGGAAAAGCAGAAAGCGGGCAGCGACTTTCGTCACACCTGTTGCACAGAATTGTGACGGGTGAGCGCGCAAGTGCTGCCCTGCGAAGGAAGAGCTTCCACAGTATATTTTTCAGCGCGTTTCAATACACGTCGCGATGGTAGCGATGCTGTGTCTTCAGGGCATCGACATATTCATCGGCTGCTTCGGAGGACAAATCTCCCTGCTCACAGACGATTGTGTGCAGCGCGGCGTGAACGTCCTTCGCCATGCGCGTGGCGTCGCCGCAGACATAGACGCTCGCGCCGGCTTCGAGCCAATTCCAGAACTGGTGCGCATTTTCCAGCATCCGGTCCTGCACGTAGACCTTGCGCTCCGAGTCGCGCGAGAATGCCGTATCCAGGCGTGCCAGGTGCCCGTCGGCGCACATGGCCTCCAGCTCTTCCTTGTAGAGATAATCCATCTCCGCGCTGCGCGCGCCGAAGAAGAGCCAGTTCTTCCCTTTCACCCCAAGCGCGCGCCGCTCGTACAGAAAACCGCGAAAGGGAGCGATTCCTGTGCCTGGGCCAATCATGATGATGGGAGCATCCGGATTGGCAGGCAGCCGAAACTTCTTGTTCGGCTGAATGTAAATCGGCAGCTTGTCGTCGACCGATGCGCGGTCGGCAAAGAGCGTCGAGCAGACGCCGCCGCGCTCGCGGTTGTGCGAGGTAAAGCGAACCACCGCCACCGTGGTATGGATCTGCCCGCTGTGCGCCGCAGGGCTTGAAGAGATCGAGTAGAGCCTCGGTGTGAGCTTTGGCAGCATCGCCACCAGCTCGGCCGGATCGTCGATGACACCCGGATACTCCGCGAGCAGATCGACCAGTCCGCGGTCATAGATGTATTTTTCAAGCGCCTCCTGCTGTTCAGGCTTGAGCAGCGCAAACAGCGCCGTACAGTTCCCGCGCTCGGCATAGGCGTGAAGCATCTTGCGGCTGAGCCGCGTGATTTGAAGCTGATGCGCCAGCGCGTCGTGCAGCGTCGTGATGCCGGATTTCACGCCCGGCACCCGCTCATTGCCGTGAAATTGCAGCTTCTGCAGAATCTCCGCCACGAGATTCTGATCGTTGCTTGGGATCACTCCGCAGGCGTCGCCCGCTTCATAAGCAAGCCCCGTTCCTTCAATCGAAAACTCAAGATGCAGTGTTGTCTTGCTCGACGCCGGGTGCGTCAGGCTCCGTTTTTCGAGCAATGGAGCAAACAAGGGGCTTTCGCGCGTGAAATGCGGCGAAGAAGCATCGGCTGAGGCTGTTGCCGTGTCTGTTCTATCGCTTGATTTTATCTGCGATGCAAGAGCGGGCTCCGCGGGGCGCGGTTCAGAGCGCCTTTCGCTCAGCCTTGCCAGCACTGCGGACTTCCATTGCGCGAATGGCCCGTCTATATCGACATCGCAATCGACGCGATCCAAGATCCGGTTTCCGCCGAGCGCGGAGAGCTTTGCATCGAGTTCTTTGCCGAATTTGCAAAAATGCTCGTAATGCGTGTCGCCCAGCGCAAAGACCGCGTAGAGGAGCTTTTCCATGCGTGGGAAATGTTCGAGACAAAGCTGCTCATAGAATGGGCTGACACCGTCCGGCGCATCGCCGTCGCCATAGGTACTGGCAAGAATCAACGCGTGCGACTCTGCCGCGAGAGAAGCCGGCGTGTATCCCACCAGCGTGGAAACCGCCGGCGTGTGGCCTTGCGCTTTCAGTTCCTTTGCCAGCTTGCGCGCCAGGCCTTCCGCCGTACCGGACTGCGAGGCGTACAGCACCGCGACGCGAAGCGATGGCCTGGCTTCCGCAACCGCCTGAGGAGCGCTCGAAAAAATTCCCGCAAGCAGCCCATTGAGCCATGCGCGCTGTTCCGGCGTAAAAGGAGCGTTGTCGGGAATGTAGGGAATCTCTGTCGTCATTACGCAACAAACTCCTTTACGGCGAGAAATGACCTGAGCTCTTCAATGCTGTGCCTGCGACTGAATGTGAGGAGCGATTCTCCCGGCTTGCATTGCTCCATGTACGCAGCGAAGAGGCTCTCCAGCACAGGCGGAAGATCGCCGTACGCAATCGCGGGAATCAATTCGCGGGCAATCCCCTGGCCGCAGTCCGAGCCGCCGCCGATCACCACCTGATACCCCTCGGCTCCTGCTACCTTTGTGCCCAGCAGGCCGATATCTCCCACATAGTGCTGCGCGCAGGAGTGCGGGCATCCGGTGACGTGCAGATTGACAGGCTGCATGATCTTGAAGCGCGCATCGAGCCGATTGGCCAGCTCAACCGCGTGCGCTTTCGTGTCCGTAGCCGCATAGCGGCAGCCGCGATTGCCCGTGCAGGCAACGGTTCCGCTCAAAACGGTTCCCGCGGCACAATCCAGGCCCGCGGCGCGCAGCGCTTCGAGAGCTCCGTCAAGGTTCTGCGTAGCAATGTTCGGGATGAGCAGGTTCTGCCAGACAGTCAGGCGCAGCTCGCCGCTGCCGAACTTCTCCGCAATGGCCGCCACGGCTCGCATCTGAGGAGCGGGCAGGTTGCCGACCGGCACGGAAACGCCGATATAGTGCATCCCCGGCTGGCTCTGCGAGTGCACGCCGATGTGCGCGGAGCGGTCAACTCCCACGCGCGGCTCGCACTCCTCTGCCGCAAGACGCAGCAAGGGAAACGCCAGCCGTTTTTCTGTCTCGTCAACAAATTTCTCTACGCCCCACTTGTCCACAAGGTATTTCAGGCGAGCCTTCTTGCGATCCGTGCGGTCGCCATGATCGATGAAGACGCGGATCATGGCCGCGGCCACGGCGACCGCCTGCTCAGGCTTGAGCAGAAGACCGCAGTCGGAGGCGAACTGCTTGTGCCCGGTGATGCCGCATAGCAGCACACGAAAATAAACGCCTGGCGGCACGCCGCGGCCTTCGCTGACGCGCACGGCTACAAAGCCGATGTCATTGGTATCGGCAACCACGCTGATTGCGCCGCCGCCATCAAAAGCCACGTTGAATTTGCGCGGCAGATCGTAGAGATCGCGCGAGTTCAGGATGCAGTAGTGCAGCGCATTGGCGAGCGGCGCAACGTCGATCAGCTCCGCCGGATCGATTCCCGCAAGCGGTGAGGCGGTAATGTTGCGAATGTTGTCCGCGCCGGAGCCGCGCGCGGTGAGCCCAAGGGACTGCACCGAGGTCAGCACGCGCACAATATCCTTCGGCTGGAACTGGCGTATCTGGATGTTGGCGCGCGTAGTCAGGTCCGCGCGCTCCGCGCCCCACCGCTCGGCAATCTCCGCCAATCCCTTCATCTGGTGCGCAGAGAGAACTCCACCGGGAACGCGTAGCCGCAGCATGAAGGAATCCTGCGCCGGCGCAACGTAAAAGAGTCCGTGAAACTTAAAGCGGAAGGTATCTTCCTGCGAAGGCGCGCGATTTTCTTCCGCGTGCGCAACGAGCTTATCCCATAGATCGAGCGGATTCTCCTCATATTTCCAAAGCTCTTCGCGGCTCAGCTCAGAGACCGGAGTCCCATGCCATAACTCTTCCGCGGGCGAGGCTTCATTACGCGCGCCACTCTCCGGGTTGCAGGCGAGCAGCCCATTCGCGGCGCGCCCCACAAAGGGTTGCAGGCTGCGCTGTGCTGCGCCGGCGAAAAAACCGAGCAGATATTCCTTCTGCTCCGCATGAAACGCCGCCGAATTGGAAGAGAGAAGAGATTCCATGCCGAGTGTTCTCCGGGAAGAACGAGGCGCGCGTCTATAACGGAGATACAACACCGCATATACGCACACCTGACGCCTTACTTGCTGTCCTGGAAATCCTGGCACGGCATGGTGCCGAACGAAAGAGAGGGAGACGACCGAGTCTCACCTTACAGGCATCGTACGCGAAAACGCCGCGCGGAACAAGCGAAACCTGTCATGAATTTGCGCTGCTCCCTGCTGCCGCGCCTGCCGACATGCGGTTCCTGCGCAGATCGTCGTTGAGCAGAATCGCCTCGGCGATCTCGCGCATCGACTTGCGCCGCTGCCGGCTTTCGCGCTGCATCGCCTTGTAGGCGGCCTCTTCGTCCAGGCCGAGATCGCGCTGCAGGACGCCCTTGGCGCGCTCAATCGCCTTGCGCGATTCCAGCCGGCCGGAGAGCTGCAGATTCTCGGTCTCCAGCCGTGCCCGCTCCACCTCCGCGCCCACCAGGTAACCCGCGGCCGTCAACAACCGAACCTCCTGCTCGCTGTGGCAGTAGGGCTTGCGCGAGCGACCGGTAAGGATTTTGACACTCTCATGGGATTTAAGGTGGTGCCATGACGCAAGAATCATTTAGCGCGAACATTGAATACTTCCACCAAGAAGGAAAGACGAACCTTCGCGCGTGTTTGCGGATTGCGTTCGAAGCGGCAGTGTCACGTCAGATCGATACGATTGTCATTTTCACTGGGATGGGCGAGGG
>JASHPD010000296.1 GCA_030038315.1 Acidobacteriaceae bacterium | reverse complement strand
CGGCTTAGCTCGGAGACAGACGCAAAGGCTACGTCTTCAATTTGCGCTGGAGATGCAGGGATCGGTACGGCGGGACCTCCGCCGCGCATTCCCGGATCGGGCGGCAGCTTGGCGCCCGCTGGCAGCGGGTGAAAGACGAACGACGGCGCGACGGAGTTGGGCAGGCGCAGCTTGCGGATGGCCTGGTCGGAGTCGAGCTGGTCTTCGAGGCCGTCGAGCAGCATCTGCTTCTGCGCGGCGGTGAAGGGGCCGACGCCGGCGATGATTGCGGCCTGGTCGATCATCTCCGGCGTGATCTTCGGCGGCTGGAACTGGCCTGAGCCAGCCTGGCCTGTTCCTGCGGAGCCTTGCGCCTGGCCGGCGAGCGTGTACAGCACTCCCGGCAACAGAGCGGAGGAAACGCCGGCGCGGGTGCAGGCGGAGAGAAAACTGCGTCGATCGAGCGGCATGAGAGACTCCTGCGACAGGGCGGAAGGGGGATTGGTCCTTTTTCGCCACTATACCGGAGCCGGTTGGGCCGCAAGCCAGCGCGCGGCTCGATCAGCGTTTTGCACCCGCCGCCTTTTGAAAACACGACCGGCAGAGCACCGGCCGTCCCTGCGTGGGCCGAAAGGGAACGGTGGTCTCTTCGCCGCACTGGGCGCAGCGGGTGCGCGTCTCCGAGCGTACGCGCGCCGCGTTCGAGCGCCTGGCCTTGCATTCCTTGCAGCGCTTGGGCGTGTTTGTGAAGTGTTTCTCGTGGAAGAAGAGTTGTTCTCCGGCCGTAAAGACGAACTCGTTTCCGCAGTCAACGCAAGTGAGAACTCGATCGATGAAGTCCATGGACGGTTTCCCAGACGCAGGAAAATCGCATGGAGACCGGCCAGTATCGGCACGCGCGCCGCTCCCGTTTCCCTGTCATTTTTTCTGTCGATGAAACAAGGGCCCGGGCCGCGAGAAGAGGATGCGGCGCAAAAGAAGCCTTCCGTTTGCCGAAAGACTGGAAATCAGGAGCCTGCTGCAGCCCACTGTCGGAGGTGAGGGTGCTGCGCTACTGCGGTCGCCTGGCCTGCCGAGCATCTTGAACGTTTGAACTGCGCCGCGGCAGGGGAAGGAAAAGGCCAGGAGAAAACGACACATCCAAGGGTTGAAGGTTTTGGTTTCGGGCTCCCGGCCGGCTGCACTGTGCAGCCAGCCGGGAAATCCCTGCGATTACGCCAGTTTCATCAGTCCTGCTCTTTACGAGCCTTCTTGCGATTCCGCTTGCGTGCGAGCGCAGCCTTAACGCGCTTCTTCTCGCCCGGCTTCAGGTAGTAGGAATGACGCTTCACTTCCTTGATGATGTCTTCCTGCTGAACCTTCCGCTTGAACCGGCGCAGCGCGTTTTCGAGCGGCTCGCCTTCCTGTACACGAACTTCCGCCAAGGGGGATACACCTCCAAACCTGCCTGGGGGGCTCCCTTAGAATACCGAATTTTGCGCTTTCCGGCGAATCCGCGCGCTTCCTTTGGGAGTTTGCCGCGATTTGCGCTATGTACAATCAAGGAAATTCTTTGCCCAGGGCGAAGTCTGCTCTCCAAATTCCATGAAATCCGCCGGGAGGCCGTTCTTGCTCCGCACTCGCACCGCTTTTGCCGCTTTTGTCCTCGCTTTCGCTGTTTCCGCGCCGCAGGTTGCTCTCCGAGCCCAACCCGCACCGCAGGCTGCCGCTCCGGTTCCTACTCCCGTTCCAGACTCGTCGCTCGCCGGCCAGTACAAGAGCACCGACGATCCCGATGCCCTGCTGAGCTTCTACATCGAAGACGGCCATCTCACTGTCGAGTCCTTTGATATGGTGCCGGAGGAGCTGAAGACCGTTTCATCCACGGACTTCGATTTGACCGGGAGGAAGGCGAAATTCCATTTTGCCGGCGATGAGAATGGCGAATACCTCAGCATCTCCGGTCCCAGTTCCGGCTCCAGCCCGAATCCGCCGGCAGTTTTTCGCCGCATCGGGCCGCCGGTGCATCACCTCTTTCACGATTACGTGCGTACCGAGGCGATGATTCCCATGCGCGACGGGGTAAAGCTGCACATTGTCCTCCTCAAGCCGGCGGACATTGCAACGCCGCTTCCGTTTCTCATCCAGCGCACGCCCTACGGTTGCGACGGCGCCAGCCGCGCATGGTTTTTCCGCGCGCGGCCCGAGCTGGCCCGCGACGGCTATCTCTATGTCTGCGGAGACATTCGCGGGCGGTTCAAGAGCGAGGGGCAGTTTGTGATGAGCCGGCCCATGGTTGCCGATCACAAAGACCCGAAGAGCATTGACGAGAGCACGGATACCTATGACACCGTGGCGTGGCTGCTCAAGAACGTTCCCGGCAATAACGGCCGCGCGGGATTTGTGGGCACCAGCTATCCGGGCTTTCTGGCCATGGCCGCCGGCATCGATCCGCACCCGGCGGTGAAGGCGATCTCGCCGCAGGCACCCATGATCGACGTGTGGATGGGCGACGACTTCTTCCACAACGGCGCCTTCCGCCAGAGCTATGGCTACGACTACGTCTACATGATGGAGTCCAGCAAGGAAGACACCGACGTCAGCTACGGCAAGGACGCCGACGGCAAGCCTGTTGATGGCTACGATTACTTCCTGAAACGCGGCAGCTTTGCCCAGGACGTAAAGCAATCCGATAAACCTGTCCTGCCCACATGGAAGCTCTTCCTCGACCATCCCGCTTACGATTCCTACTGGTCCTCGCGCGGCGTAGAACACTGGCTGACCAGGGTTACCGTTCCAACGCTCTCCGTGGGCGGCTACTACGACCAGGAAGACATGTGGGGCCCGCAGGAGGAATACGAAAAGCTCGAACCGCACGACACGAGCCACGAAAACTTCCTCGTGCTCGGCCCGTGGCGGCACGGTTCGTGGAGCAGTGACGCACGCCACCTCGGCAATCTTCAGTACGGCGAGCCGATCGGCAAGGAGTTCCGCGAGCAGATCGAGGCGAAGTTCTTTGCGCACTACCTCAAGGACGCGCCGGACGAGAACAAGGCCGGTTTCGATCTTGAGGACACGGCCAGCTTTGAGACCGGCTCCAACGTCTGGAAGCGCTACAGGCACTTTCCGCCGACGGATTCAAAGCTCACACCGCTTTACCTGATAGGAAATAACGGGGAAGGCGGCGGCGAGCTGAGCTGGAGCGAGTCCTCGTCGCTGGCCAAAACCAGCTATGTGAGCGATCCGGCGAATCCCGTGCCCTATCGCCACCGGCCCATCCAGCCCACGTACAGCGAAGGCTCGCAGTGGTACAACTGGCTCACGGAAGACCAGCGCTTCGTTACCGGCCGCAAGGATGTGGCCGTCTGGAAGCTGCCTGTGCTCACAAAAGACCTGACCGTGACCGGCGAGGTGATTGCGGATATTTTCGCCTCCACCACCGGAACGGACGGCGACCTCGTTGTGAAGCTCATCGATCAATATCCCGACGGCGATTCTGATCCTGCGATGCGCGGCTACCAGTTGATGACGAATGCGGAGATCTTCCGCGGGCGCTACCTGGACGGCTTCGGCAAGGCCCATGCGATCAAGGCCAACTCCATCCGTGAGTACAAATTTTCGCTCCACGACGTGGACCACGTCTTCAAGGCCGGTCACACCATTGTGGTGGAGGTGCAGAGCACCTGGTTCCCGCTCTACGACCGCAACCCGCAGACCTTTGTGCGCAACATCATGACGGCGAAACCGAAGGATTACAAAGCGGAAACGATCACGGTTTATTCCGACACCAGACATGAATCGAATATCGAGATTCCTCTGGTGAACTGAACATTGGCGAGTGGGGTTGTGTGCTTCTAAAGCCGCGCGCCTTATGACATAGATTGAGGCGGTTGAGGGAAAAATGAATCGTCGTGCTTTTCTGTTCCATGCGGGCGCAGCGGCTGCCGTCGCGGCCTGCCCTGAAGTGTCGTCCGCGGCCAGCCAGCACGCGGAACTTGTTCTTACTCGCAGTGCGTCCGGAGCAAAGATTCCCGAAACCTATACCGGCCTGAGCTACGAGCTGGCGCAGTTGAGCGATCCGGAGTTTTTCTCGCCGGAGAAGCGCGATCTGGCGGCGTACTTCCGCCTGCTGAGCGCCAACGGCGTCCTTCGCCTCGGCGGCAACAGCAGCGAGTTCTGCTGGTTCCAGGCGGACGCGTCCACGCCTGCGCCCAAACTGCATGTTCCGCCCAGCGATCTCAAAGCAAACTGGATGCCGCATCGCCTCTTTGCGATCACGCCGCGGGCTATCGATAATCTTGCCGCATTTCTCGAAGCTGCGAACTGGCGGCTTATCTATGGGCTGAACTTTGGACACAGCAACCCTGAGCGCGCTGCTACGGAAGCTGCTTATGTTGCCTCCAAAATTGGTTCGCGTCTTGAGTTTTTCCAGATCGGCAACGAGCCGGACCTCTACCGCAACCCCAGCAACGGCACGCGTCCGCCCGGCTGGGATTTTGATGACTACATCCGCGAGTGGACCGCTTACGCCAGGGCCATTGCGGCGCGCGTTCCTGATGCGCGCTTCGGCGGGCCTGATGTCGCGGGCTCTTCCGACTGGGTTATCCGATTTGGCGAGCAGGCTCCGCAGTTGATCCACGGCAAGCTCGTCGCGCTCACCGGCCATTACTATGCCGAAGGCCCGCCTGACGATCCGCGCGTCACCATCGAGCGGCTGCTTCGGCCTAATCCCGCGATTGCCGCGAGCATGGAACGCATTGAAGCCGTGGCTCGCCCGCGCGGCCTCGTTTATCGCATGAGCGAGGGCAACTCCTGCTATCGCGGCGGAAAGCCGGGCATGAGCAACGCCTTTGCTTCCGCGCTCTGGGGCGGCAGCTACATGCTGGAGATGGCCAGCCTCGGCGCGAGCGGCGTCAACTTCCACGGCGGAACCGCCTCGATGCTTACGGCCAGCCTTGGCGACCACAATCCGGGGCTTGACGCTGCGACAGGCCCGCAAACCATGCGCGGCGGCTACTACACGCCCATCTGGAGCGAGCCCGGAGGGCCCGTGAAAGCCATGCCCATCTTTTATGGAATGATGCTGGCCAACCAGTTCTCCGGCGGCACGCTGCTGGACGCGAATCTCAAGGCTGAAGGCGTCAACGCTAAGGCCTTTGCCGCCTCGCACGGCCGCGAAACGCGCGTGGCTATCTTCAACAAAGATGCTGCGCAGCCGCTGAACCTTACCATTCGAGCACCGGAGGGGCTGCGTCGAGCCCGCGTGTGGCGCCTTGAAGCGCCGGCCCTCAATGCTACGGAAGGCGTAACGCTGGCCGGCGCTGCCGCCAACGAGCACGCCGAATGGCATCCGCAAACGGTAGACACGCTTGTACCCAGCGGCGCCTCCGTGCGCCTGGATGTGCCCGCGGCAAGCGCTGCGCTGCTCTTTTTGGAAGAAGCTTAGCTGGAAGGAGCTTAGCCGGCCTGCAAATGCGTGGATGCGCGTTTCAAAGTGCGAATTGCGTTAAAATAGAAAAGAAATGGCTTTGCATCAGCCCATCCCGGCGCTTCTCTAGCGGCTGCGCGCCGCATACGATCTTTCGCGCCCATTTCCCTTTCCACAAAATTGATCCAAAGAGTTGCCGCACGCGGTGCAGGAGTTTGCCATGCAGGACAGGCTGGAACAGATGGAGCAGCGCTACGACGAGCTGCAGGCGCAGTTCGCGCTGCCCGAGGTTTTGAACGACCACGAAAAATACAAGAAGACCGCCAAGGCTATCCGCGAGATTGAGCCGACGGTGGAAAAATATCGCGAGCTGAAGCAGGCGCGCCAGGGGCTGGCCGACGCGAAGGCCATGTTTGGCGAGAGCGATGCCGACCTGCGCGCGATGGCCGAGGAAGAGATTGCCGCGCTTGAGCCGCGCGTTGCCGCGCTGGAAGACGAGATTCGGATTCTGCTGCTGCCGAAGGACCCCAACGATGAAAAGAACGTTGTGCTCGAAATCCGCGCCGGCACTGGTGGCGATGAGGCTTCGCTCTTTGCCGCCGAAGTCTTCCGCATGTACACGCGCTTTGCCGAGCAGCACCGCTGGAAGGTGCAGGTAACGGACCTGTCCGAGTCCGGCGTCGGCGGCTACAAGGAAGTCATTGCCATCATTGAAGGCGACCGCGTCTACTCGCAGCTTAAGTATGAGAGCGGTGTGCATCGTGTGCAGCGCGTTCCCGCTACGGAGACGCAGGGGCGCGTGCACACCTCGGCTGTCACCGTCGCCGTGCTGCCTGAGGCCGAAGACGTGGACATCAAGATCGAAGCGAAGGACATTCGCATCGATACGTTTTGCTCTTCCGGTCCAGGCGGCCAGTCGGTCAACACAACCTATTCAGCAGTCCGCATCACGCATTTGCCGACAAACACGGTCGTAAGCTGCCAGGATGAAAAATCGCAGATCAAGAACCGCGAGAAAGCCATGCGCGTGCTGCGCTCTCGCCTCTATGAGGTTGAGCAGGAGCGCCAGAACGCCGAGCTTGCCGCCGCGCGCAAGTCGCAGGTGGGCTCGGGCGACCGCAGCGAGAAAATCCGCACCTACAACTTTCCGCAGAACCGCCTCACCGATCACCGCATCGGACTCACGCTGCATCAGCTCGACCTCATCATGGAAGGCAGGTTGCAGTCTGTTGTCGATGCGCTCATCGCGCACTACCAGGCCGAGCAGTTGAAGGCGGAAACCACGCAGGCGGCGTGACGGTGACGAACGTTGCCAACATGGTTGCACAGGGCGTAGAGCGCCTTGCGCAGGGTCCTCATGCAGATCGCGCAAAGCTCGATGCCGAAACGCTGCTGCTCTATGTCGCAGGCGCAAACAAAGCCTGGCTGCTCACGCATGGAGATGACAAACTCACCGGCGAGCAGGCACAGCGCTATTTCACGTTCCTTGAGCGCCGTTTTCATGGCGAGCCGATTCAGTACATCACGGGTGAGGCGGAATTTTACGGCCTGGCCTTCCGCGTTACGCCGGATGTGTTGATTCCACGCCCGGAAACCGAGCATCTTGTCGAGCAGGCCATCGCTTTTGCAGGAGATTTTCAGCACCCGCGCATCGTCGATATTGGCACAGGCTCCGGCGCAATCGCCATTGCGCTGGCGCATCATCTGCCGCAGGCGCGTATGACTTCGATCGACATTTCGGAAAAAGCGCTTGCCATCGCCAAAGAAAACGCCGCACGCAACCAGGTTGCCGGCCGAATCCGTTTTCTTCACGGCGATCTGCTTGCACCCGTCGAGCGCGAGCGGTTCGATCTCGTCGTTTCTAACCCGCCTTATATCCCTGAAGCCGACCGCGATACGCTGAGCGTGGAAGTCCGCGATCATGAGCCGGCGCTCGCGCTTTTTGCCGGCGCGGATGGACTCGCTGTTTATCGGCGGCTGATTCCCGCGGCGCAGGAAGCGCTTTTATCCGGCGGCTCGCTGCTGATGGAGATCGGCTATGGCCAATCTGATTCCATCTGCGCACTGCTGGCCGAAAGCGACTTCGGGAAGATTCGCTTCGTGCTCGATCTGCAAGGGATTCCGCGCGTAGCCTGCGCCACCAGCGGCTCCGATAGCTGCGGATGTGGAGGAACCGTTCGCGCCGGTATGTAAACAGGCGGCGTTTCGATTGCGAAACGCCGCCTGTTTACGTGCAGTATTGCTCTATCGCGCCCCCGGCGGAACATGCTCCTCAAGATAGCGCGTAATCAGGCTGTACAGGTGATACGAAGTTCCACGGCCTTCAAAGATTCCATGCGTGCGGTTGGGGTAATCCATGAAGTCGAAGGGCTTGCCCAGCTCAATGAATTTGTTGATGAGCAGCTCCGTTCCCTGATAATGCACGTTGTCGTCGCCGGAGCCGTGCACAACGAGCAGATTGCCTTGCAAGCCCGAGGCAAAGCTGATCGGCGAGCCGTCATGGTAGCCCTGCGGATTCT
>JASHPD010000295.1 GCA_030038315.1 Acidobacteriaceae bacterium | reverse complement strand
ATCCGGCTTCCAGGCAATCGAATCCTACCCAACTCAGGCCGTTCTTGATCCACCTGCACCCGCTCAGGCCCATTCAAAGTACATAGGCTTCCATGGGGGCGGCTTCCTTCAAGTCGCTGTATCAGAAGCGCCCCCGCTAAGACCATGCAGCTGCGCACCTGCGTGGCGGGGCGCTCCAGATACAGCACTAAGACTTTTTAATACAAACTCTCATGTGCGGCAGTTATGATAGAGCGCTTTGCTATCGCGGCGCACCTCAAGGACGGTTAGGTTCGCGCTAGAGCATGCCATTGGTGTTCTTCCACTCCGACTGTGGGGGAATCCTTTCTGGAAAGCCCAGTGCTCGACAACGTTGAGGTTTTCCACTCGGTAGATGTCGATGTAAGCGCACGGGGCGCCTTCATGGGTTCCTTTGGCGGCGACGAACACCAAGTCTCCCTGCCCCAGCAATAGCTTGATCTCATCGATGGTCCGGTGTTGCATCAATACTTTCACGTCTCCTAGAAACTCTCCGACACCATCGCGAACTCCAGGCTCATGCCGGATCATAAGATCTCTCGTGAAGAATCGCTCATTCTGACCATGATCCCCAGAGAGATGGAACGTCTCATAGTAGTTGCGCAGAAAGGACTTGTTCTTCTCCGTGTCTTCCAGACGCTTAGCCTCGGTCGGCCCATCCAACTGAGTATGTCCGCTTTTATTTGGCGGAGCATCGGGCGCGAAAAACGCCCAGTGTTCGGCAATTAGGCCGTCCTGAAATCGATACACCGCGAACATGTCTTCTCTGGTGCTGTGCAGTTTGAGTTGCGTGACGACATAGGGTCCATCTTGAAACGCCCGAACCACCGTCAGGTTCAATTGTTCAGACGTAGAGCCGTCGATATACTGCTTCAGCCCTTCCACACCGTCGGCCGTGTACGGATCCTTAGCTGCTTCAGCCCCTTAAGTTTTGACGCCGAGGCCGAGCAGGGTCTGAAACTGCGGCGGCTCGGGCTGTTTGTCCACGACGGCGACTTCTACCTGCTCAAAGCCGGCCTTGAGGAGCATTTCCTCCAATTCGGCTTCACCAAAGCCCAGCCACTCGTCGGCGTAAAGCTCGCGGGCTTCTTCAAAACGGTGCTTGGCGAGATCGAGGACGGCTACGCGGCCGTTCGGCGCGAGGATTCTGGCGGCTTCTCTGAGGGCTTGTGCGGGATGGAGCGCGTGATGCAGCGATTGCGAGAAGAAGACCAGATCGATCGAGGCGGAATCGATGGGCAGCTCTTCCATGTCGCCCATGCGGAACTCGATGTTTTCGATGCCGGCGCGAGCGGCCTGCTCGCGGCCTACTTCGAGCATTTTTTCGGATGAGTCTACGGCGATGACGCGTTTTGCCCGCTGCGCCAATAGAAGCGAGAAGCTGCCGTCGCCCGCGCCGAGGTCGGCGATGGCGAGCGGGGGCATCAGGCGCAGCAGCGCTTCGGCAAGGCTCTTCCAGCTTTTGCCGGGAACGTAGTCGCGGCCCAGGCGGCCGGCCACGCTGTCGAAGAAGCTGCGCATCCGGTCCTGGCGCTTTTTCACCACGCGGCGCATGGCGGATTGGTCGGCGGTGGATTCTTTGGTTTCGTGCGCGGCTTTCAAAAGGATTTCGTCGAGGATGCCGTTGCTTTCGGTCGCGGTCAGGCGGTAAAAGCTGCTTTTGCCGGTGCGGCGGTCTTCGACGAGGCCGGCCTGGCGGAGCTGCGCCAGATGCGTGGAAATCGTGCTCTGGCCCATGGTCAGGATTTCCTGCAATTCGGCCACAGAAAGCTCCTCAGCTTTCAAAAGCAGCAGAATCCGCAGGCGGGTGGGGTCGGCCGAGGCGCGGAGAATTTTTATCAGAGAGGGTGTTGACGGCATTGGCAGAACTCTGATATCAACATATCACGATATGTTGATGAGTTGAATCCATATCGTGACTATGCCCGATGGAATTGGGCAAATAGAAGGAGTTTTTGCATGGCGACTACGCTGGAGATTACCGCCGCCGATTACAAAGTGGCTGATTTGGGCCTGGCCGACTGGGGCCGCAAGGAGATTGCCATTGCCGAGCATGAGATGCCCGGCCTGGTGTCCATCCGCAACAAGTACGCGGCCGAAAAGCCGCTGGCCGGCGTGCGCGTGACCGGCTCGCTGCACATGACCATCCAGACCGCGGTGCTGATCGAGACGCTGGTGAGCCTGGGCGCGGAGGTTCGCTGGGCGAGCTGCAATATCTTCTCGACGCAGGACCACGCGGCGGCGGCGATTGCCGCGGCGGGCGTGCCGGTTTTTGCGTGGAAGGGCGAGACGCTCGAAGACTACTGGGAGTGCACGTATCAGGCTCTGAATCACAAGGGTGGAAAAGGCCCGCAGCTTGTGGTCGATGACGGCGGCGACGTTACGCTGCTCATCCACAAAGGCTACGAGCTTGAGGAAGGCGACAAGTGGGTCGAGACGCCTTCCGGCAACCACGAGGAACAGGTGATTAAGAATCTGCTCAAGCGCGTTTACGCGGAAGACCCACAGCACTGGCACAAGGTGGTGAAGGATTGGCGCGGCGTCAGTGAGGAGACGACGACGGGCGTGCACCGGCTCTACCAGATGCTCGAAAAGGGCAAGCTGCTGGTGCCGGCGATCAACGTGAATGACTCGGTGACCAAGAGCAAGTTCGACAATCTCTACGGCTGCCGCGAGTCTCTGGCGGACGGCATCAAGCGCGCGACGGACGTGATGGTGGCGGGCAAGGTGGCCGTGATCTGCGGCTACGGTGACGTGGGCAAAGGCTGCTCGCACTCGCTGCGCGGCATGGGCGCTCGCGTGATTGTCACCGAGATCGACCCCATCAACGCGTTGCAGGCGGCGATGGAAGGCTTTGAAGTAACCACGATCGAGGACACGCTGGGACGCGGCGATATCTACGTCACGACGACCGGCAACGTGGACATCATCACATACGAGCACATGCAGAAGATGAAGGACCAGGCGATTGTCTGCAATATCGGCCACTTCGACAACGAGATCCAGATGGACCGGCTGAACGCAGACAAGAGCGTGAAGAAGCTGAACATCAAGCCGCAGGTGGATAAGTACACCTTCCCCGATGGGCATGAGATTTTCGTTCTCGCCGAGGGACGGCTTGTGAACCTCGGCTGCGCGACGGGACACCCGAGTTTTGTGATGTCGAACAGCTTTGCCAACCAGACGCTGGCGCAGCTTGATCTCTGGAAGAACAAGGACACTTACAAGGTGGGCGTCTACGTTCTGCCCAAGAAGCTGGACGAGGAAGTGGCGCGGCTGCATCTTGAGAAGATCGGCGTGAAGCTGACGAAGCTCTCACAGAAGCAGGCCGACTACATCGGCGTGCCGGTAGATGGGCCGTTCAAGCCGGATCACTACCGCTACTAAAAACAGGTGACAGGCTACAGGTGATAGGGAACAGCGTGTGCTGACCGCAGTCATCTGTAACCTGCCACTGTCCACTATCACCTTTAACCTGTTCCCTCTATTTTTATGACCGCGCCTACGCCTATCTCGTTTGAGCTTTTTCCGCCGCGCACTCCTGAGGGAGTTGAAAAGCTGCCAGGGGTTGTCTGTCAGCTTGCCGAGGCCAAGCCTTCTTACTTTTCCGTGACCTATGGCGCTGGCGGATCGACGCAGGAAGGGACGTACAGCACGCTGCTGACGGTGGTGCGGGAGTGCGGCATCGAGGCCGCGCCGCACCTGACCTGCATCG
This sequence comes from Acidobacteriaceae bacterium, assembly GCA_030038315.1. GTDB lineage: Bacteria > Acidobacteriota > Terriglobia > Terriglobales > Acidobacteriaceae > Telmatobacter. Next base: position 4,126 of record JASHPD010000295.1, on the reverse strand, counting down.
GCTCCACGCGGGAGAATATCGCGGCGCTGCTCGATCAATACCGCGCGGCGGGCGTGAAGCGCATTGTGGCTTTGCGCGGCGATCTGCCCGCGACAGCGATGAATCCGGCCGCGCCGGGGGAGTTCCACTACGCCAATGAGCTGGTGAGCTTTATTCGGGAACGGCACGGGAGCTACTTCAAGATTGAAGTGGCCGCCTACCCCGAGATGCACCCGCAGGCGGCGAGTGCGCAGGCGGATTTCGATAACTTCCGCCGCAAGGCGGAGGCCGGCGCGGATGCGGCGATTACGCAGCTTTTTTACAACCCTGACGCCTACTTCGACTTCATGGAGCGGTGCCACAAGGCGGGCATTACGATTCCCGTGGTACCGGGCATTATGCCGATTACCGGCTATGCCAACATTGTGCGCTTCTGCGCAGGGTGCGGATCGGATCTGCCGCGCTGGCTGAAGCTGCGGCTGGAAGACCTGCAGAACGACAAGCCTGCACTTGTGGAGTTCGGCGTCGAAGTGGTGACGCGGCTCTGCGAGACGCTGCTCGAAAACGGCGCGCCGGGGCTGCATTTCTACACCATCAATCAGTCCGAGCCCACGCTGCGCCTCTGCGCAAATCTTTCGCTGGGCGCGATTCCAGCGGCAAGCTGACGGGCCGGAGCTCGGTCTCAGGAGTGCGCGCGGCGGGCCTGTCGCATCCGCAGGGCGAGCACGAGCGGCGTATAGGTGCGGCTGAGGCATGTGTGGCAGCGCACCGGCATCCTGAGCAGCATAAGACGCGGCATGTCAGAGAGGCGCAAACGGGAGGGCCGGATTTTCACCGACCCGCATTCCAGGCATTGCATAAGAACCAAGGCTCCTAACGGACAGAAAAGCGCGCAGAGGCGCAAAAGTTACCGGCAAAAGACTTCCCGTCGGGTTTTATGAACCCAATCGCGGATAGCACCAAAGTAAGGAATCTTGCAGACCAAAGTAATGGTTACCCGTCCGAATTTCAAGCAAAATCGTGAGGATTTCCAAGAATTTTTACGCCTGGCCGGACACCTGTCATAAAGCTATACAACTTCAATGGCTTGTACTTCTGCGGCCGATCCCGGCCAGGCGGATTTCATAGAGGCGCGGCCATAGCTTGCCGGTTACAAAGAGGCGGTCGTGCGCTGCGTCGTAGGCGATACCGTTGAGCACGGCCTCCGGTGAGGAGCGCAGGTTTTCGGGCAGGAGGCCGGTGAGGTCGATCCAGCCGAGCACCGCGCCGGTCTGCGGAGAGATGCGCGCGATGCGATCCGAGTGCCAGATGTTCGAATAGATCTCTCCGTGAATGTATTCAAGCTCATTCAACTGGTCGATGGGCCTGCCGTGGTCTTTCACGGTGACTTGGCGCAATTCCTTCATCGTTGCCGGATCAAGGAAGCGCAGGGTGGAGCTTCCGTCGCTCAGGATCAGTTGCCGGCCGTCGGAGGTCAGGCCCCAGCCTTCCCAGGGATAGTGCAGGGTGCGCAGAAGGCGGAAGCTGAAGCGGTCGTAGACAAAGGCAGTGTGCTCTCGCCAGGTGAGCTGGATGAGCGTGCTGAGCTGATTGCCGGTGGCGGCAAGGCCTTCGGCGAAGTACTGGCTGGGCACGGGGAACTCCTGCTCGACGCGGCCGGTTTCAAGATCCACCATGCGCAGGGTGGATTGGCCGTATTCGCCGGCGCTCTCGTAGAGATGGCCGTCTGTGTAGATCAATCCCTGCGTGAAGGCATGGGGATCATGCGGGTAGATGTGAACGACTTGATAGTCTTTGGCGGGCGGCTGCGCGGGCAGCGTGGCGCTGAGCGGCGCGCAGAGTAGCGAAAGGATGAGAAAACGGACGGTACGCATTAGTCGGCGTCGTCGGCGATGAGCGCCTGGACGGGAGGATTGCTGGTGAGCTGGCTGTCCACGATGACGACGGTGCGGACTTCGCCGCCGGTGAGGGCGATGGGGCTGGAGGTGTAGCCGGTGATGGTAGTGCCGGTGGTGGATGTGACGGATGTGCCGGTGGGCACGATGACCATGGTGACGGTCTGCGAGGTGAAGCTGATGTAACCGCAGATGCCGCCGACGGCGATGTCAGTGCAGAGCGCGGTGGTATCGGCCAGCGTGCTGCTGCTGGGGACCATGTAGACATCGACCGCGCCAGTGCGCGGGGCCTGATTGAGAAAGCGGAATGTCGAGTGGCCACTGGGCGCAGGCGTGGATTGGTCGGCGAGCACGGTGACGACGTACTGCGTGGACGAAGCGCCGTTGTCGGTGATGAAGACCGAGTGCTGCGTGGAAGCGTCGAGCGTGGCGGCGGCTGTGACCGACGGAGTGGCGCCGGAGACAGGCGTGACCTCGATGGCGGCGTTCGGCGAGGGCGTGACTGTGCCGTAGTTGCCGATGTAGCCCTGCCCGATGTTGCCGGCAAAGAGCTTGCCTTCGACGTAAACGTTGGCCGCGGGTGCGATGTAGGAGGCATCGATGACACGTACCAGCGCCGTGGGCGTGAAACCGGCCACGCTGGTGCAGGCGGAGAGCGCGAAGGCCGCGCCGAGCGAGGCGATCGAAGCTGCCGCCAGCTTGAGAACGGGGCGCCTACCGCCGGTGTTGGAATCTTTCGGTATCGTGGTCATGGCCGCCTGAGCCGGAGCGCTTGCGCGGCTCCTCCTCATGGTACATGCAGGGTTAGATGCGCCGGTTATGATTTTTGTGCGATGCGGCGGGAAGGGATATTGCGGGTCAACATGGATTCACCCCCGGGTCCGGCCACACTCCCCGAGGCGCCTGACGAGCAACGGCGTTTCAATTTGTGCCGAGGTAAATGAAGCGGGCGAGGAGCAGCGCGGCAAGGATGTAAAGGAGCCAATCCTGCCTGCGGATTTTGCCGGTGATGAGGTGCAGGATGGCCCACGCGATGATGCCGAAGCCGAGGCCGTTGGCGATCGAGTAAGTGAGCGGGATCAGCACGAGCGTGAGGAATGCGGGTACGGCGACCAGCGGCTCGTGCCAGCGGATTTCGCTGATGGTAGCCAGCATGAGCGAGCCGACAAGGACCAGCGCGGGGGCGGTAGCGGCCTGCGGAACGATGCCGATGAAGGGCGCAAAGCCGATGGCGCCGAGAAAGAGCAGGCCGGTGACGATGGCCGTGATGCCTGAGCGACCGCCGGCGGCTACGCCTGCGGTCGATTCGACGTAGCTTGTAACTGTTGACGTGCCGGCAAGCGAGCCAACGACGGTCGCCGTGGCGTCAGCGAAAAGGATGCGGTTGAGGCGCGGAATGGAGTGGTCTTCCGCGATGAGCCCGGCGCGCTTGGCGACGGCGACCAGCGTGCCGAGGTTGTCGAAGAGATCGACAAAGAAGAAGACAAAGATAATTTCGAGCAGGCCTTTGCCGAGCGCGCCGCGAATGTCGAGCTGGAAGGCGGTTTGCGTCAGTGCGTGGAGGTTTTCGGGCGCGGGCGTCCAGTGGACTTGGCCGGTTGCCCACGCGAGGGCGGTGATGCTGAGGATGCCGATAAGGATGGAGCCGCGCACCTTCTTCACTTCGAGCGCGACCATGAGAATGAGGCCGAGGAGCGAGAGCCACGCGGTGGGCGCTTTGATGTTGCCCATACTGACGAGGGTGTTGGGATCGCGGACGACGAGGCCCGCGTGCTGCAGGCCGATAAAGGCAATGAAGAGGCCGATGCCGCTGGCGACGGCGGCGTAGAGCTCGTGCGGAATGGCGCGCAGGATCATCTGGCGGACGCCCGCGCCGGTGAGCGCGAGAAAGAGAATGCCCGAAAGAAAGACCGCGCCGAGAGCTGTCTGCCACGGGATGTGCATCTTGAGGCAGACGGTGTAAGTGAAATAGGCATTGAGGCCCATGCCGGGCGCGAGCGTGATCGGATAGCGCGCGACGACGCCCATCAGGATGGAACCGAAGGCCGCCGAGAGGCATGTTGCCGCGGTGACAGCGGGCAGCGGAACACCGGCGTCGGCGAGGATGGCCGGGTTCACGAGGACGATGTAGGCCATCGTCAGAAACGTGGTCACTCCTGCCAGGATTTCGGTGCGCCAGTTTGTGCCCAGATGTTCAAATTCGAAGAAGCGTTCGAGGGGTTCGAGCATGGGTGAACTTTAGAAAACCATAC
>JASHPD010000294.1 GCA_030038315.1 Acidobacteriaceae bacterium | reverse complement strand
AGGGAATCGGCACGCTGCGGAATCGCACCCGCAGCGCATAGACGCGCCAGCCGGAGAAAACATGCTTCGCTCAGGCATTCTGAACCCGCAGATCAATTCCCTGCTCAGCCGTGTGCGCCACACCAACACGCTGGTCATCGCGGACCGTGGATTTCCCTTCTGGCCACAAATCGAAACCATTGACATCTCGCTCGCAGACGATATTCCCACGGTGCTGCAAGTGCTTGAAGCCATCGCGCCGAATTTCGTCATCGGTAAAGCGCGAATGGCCGCGGAGTTCCGCGACCATAACCCGCCGGAGCTGGTTCAGGCCTATGCAAAGCTGCTGCCATCGATTGAGTTTGAGCCGCACGTCGAATTCAAGCGCCGCGTTCCGCTCGCCATCGGCCTGATCCGCACCGCAGGCACGGCGCAATACTCCAACATCATCCTCGAATCCGCATAGCGAGCGCCTTATGCCATCTTCCTCCCGTAGAATTGACGCGCATCATCATCTGTGGAAGTACGATGCGCAGGAATTCGCGTGGATCACAGATGAAATGGCAGCCATCCGCCGCGATTTCCAAGGCGAAAATCTCCGCATCGCAATGCGCACCGCAAACGTGGATGCGGCAATCGCAGTCCAGGCGCGCCAATCCATTGAGGAAACCGAGTGGCTGCTTGACTGTGCGAAGAAGACGCCGGAAATCGCCGGTGTCGTCGGCTGGCTTCCACTCGCTGCGGAGAATTTCCCTGTCCTTCTCAGCAACCTTGCAAATACGCGGCTGGTTGGCCTTCGCCACATCGCACAGGCAGAGCCGGATGGCTTCCTCGACGCGCCGGAGTTCAACCGCGGCATCACGCATTTGACCGCGAGCGGACTCGCATACGACTTGCTGATTTACGAGCGCCAGCTCCCCGAAGCAATCCGCTTTGTCGATCGTCATTCACAGCAGCGGTTTGTGCTCGACCACGCAGCCAAGCCGCGCATTGCCGCAGGCGAATTGGAGCCCTGGGCGAGCAATCTGCGCGAGCTTGCGCTGCGGCCCAACGTCTTCTGCAAGCTCTCCGGCATGGTCACGGAAGCAAACTGGAGCGTATGGAATCTCGATACGCTGCGTCCCTATCTTGATGTTTGCGCGGAAGCCTTTGGCGCGAGCCGTCTTCTCGCCGGCTCAGACTGGCCCGTTTGCCTGCTGGCAACATCCTACGCCCAATGGTGGCAGACACTCGACGCATATTTTGCCGCCTTCAGTATGGAGGAACAACAGAAGATCTTCAGCGAAAACGCAGCCGGTTTTTATGGAATCCATACCGCGCGGTGAAAACCCTAAAGCAAAATCCGCTGCGATGCAAAGACAGGAGCAGATGGAGAGAATCTGCAATGACGAAGCTCTTACTGATTTTCAAGTGGTAGGCGAGGCAGGACTTGAACCTGCAACCCCGAGCTTAGAAGGCTCGTGCTCTATCCAGTTGAGCTACTCGCCCACAATTTTCTGAGCTTCTTTCATTGTAGCTTTAATCCGGTGCAGCGTGCGATCTCAGCGCCGCCAGACCGCACAAACGGAATCCGCAAAGACAGCAGCAGCGCGCGCAAGCGTCTCACGCGCATCCATCTCCGCAACGCCGCAAGCGGTGAGATACGCCGTAACGCCCAGGCCATCCGCTCCGCCGGCAAGCACAGCGCGGCGAATGATGAGATCGGCCCGGCAGCGGCGCAGCAAAACCCCGCGCAGGCCCGCGCAAAGCTCGGTGCAATCGCGTGCGGCATCTTCCGCATTGCGCCAGCGCTCACAGGCGCCGGCAAGCAAATCCACATAACAGGCGCAGGCAAAAGCCATCTCATCCGGCTTTGCATTCAGCTCATCGGCATCGAGCGCGGCCTCATCCGGATCGACGCTCCAGAAATCGCACTTCGAAGTCCGGATCGGCGAACGTTCCGCATTGAGCTTCATCAGCGCCTCCGCAAGCGCGGGAAACTCCGCCGCTTCCGGCAAATCGAATGCGCGCCGTGGATCGGCTGCCAGATCGACAAAACCCATCCAGTTCGCATCCATGACAGGCGCTCTCGCACCGATTTCAAACTCCCACTCAGCTTCCATGCCGCTCGCCCGCTGTTTCCAGCAGATAGCGCATCACCGTTGCCTCGGCCCAGTGAATCTCCTCGCCCAGCGCCGTCGATAAAAATGCGCAATGGCCGCCGTGCCGCGTCTCCGCCATCGCAATCCGCGGATTGGCCTCGATCGTAGCGCGCGTCTCAGCCGTGAAGCGGATAAAAGGATCGTCCTGCGCGCGCAGAATCAGCGCAGGAACGGCAATGCAGCCAAGCACACGAGCCGAAGCGGCGCGGTAGTAGTAATCATCCGCATCGCGAAAGCCGCAGTAACGCGCCACAATCTTGTCATCGAAATCGCGCAGCGAGCGAATAGGACCAAGCCCGTTGACAGAATAAATCTGCGGAAAAAGCCCGGCCTTGCGCTTATAACGCCGCATCAGCCTGCGCAGAAAATGCCACTCATAAAAACGATTGCGAGGCGCGTGCAGAGCATCGGAACTGGCGGCAAGGTCGATCGCAGGGCAGACCGTAGCCACCGCGCAAAGCGGCCCGCGCTCGCCCCACTCGCCAGCGAGCTTGAGCACAAGATTGCCGCCCATCGAATAGCCCACAAGGGCCACGCGCTCAAGCTGAAATTTTGCCGTGTAGTGTTCCACCACCGCGCCCACGTCGCCGGAAAGCGCCGAGTGATACAGCGTAGGCGTCAGCGTATCCGTGCCGCCGCAGTTGCGCATATTCATGCGGACAACATTGCATCCGGCGCGCCACGCGCGCACGGCCAGCCCCTGGATGTAGCGCGAGTCCGATGAGCCCTCAAGCCCGTGCACCAGCACGAGCGTCAGCCTGCGGCCAACTCCCGCGCCGCTCTGCCAGTGGCAATGGCACAGCACGCGGCTGTTGTCAACGGAATCCACCACCACCTCATCGGCCGTGCAGGAAAGCGTAAACGCCGGACGCGGATAAATATCGCCCACAATCGTCTGCACGTGGCCGTTCGCAAGGCCGGGCCGCGGCGTAAACGCGGTCAGCCACGCGGGAAGACTCGCCGCCTCTGTCGTTACGGGAGATTCTGCGCTGGAGAGTGTGCCGGATACAGGATTCACGGAAGCCTTGCAAAAAATAAAATGGGCTGGCGAGGGCAACCGAAGAGGTTGTGGCGGCTGTTGGAGATCGAGCATTCTCCATATTTTTCCGCCCCAAACTTTCAAAAATCAGGGTATCACACAGATGCCGCGCGCCCACGCGCGGGAAACCGCACGCAAAAACGCGCTGCTCTCTTGCCTGTCGGCAGGAGTGGAGATTTCCCTGCACAATGCCGAAGGTGGAAGTCGTTTGGCGCCTTGAGAATCAGGCGCCAATCTCAGCTTTGGCTTCAGCAAATTTTTCGAGCGCGAACTCGATGTCTTCCCGCGAGTGCGCAGCCGAAATCTGCGTGCGGATGCGCGCTTTGCCCTGCGGAACGACAGGGTAGGAAAAAGCAACAACGTAAATTCCCTTCGCCAGCAGCGACTCGGCCATGCGAACAGCAACCGCCGCGTCGCCGAACATGACCGGCACGATAGGATGCTCGCCGGTAAGAATGTGAAAGCCGGCTTTGGTCATCTGTTCGCGGAAGAAGCGCGTGTTTTCGCGCAGCCTCCTGCGCAGGTCGCCGGATTGGGTAAGCAGATCGAGAACTTTGAGTGAGGCCGCGACGATCGGCGGCGCAACAGAGTTGGAAAAAAGATAGGGACGCGAGCGCTGGCGAAGCAGCTCGATAATCTCTTTGCGCCCGCTCGTGTAGCCTCCGCTGGCTCCGCCGAGGGCTTTGCCCAGCGTGCCGGTGAGGATGTCGATGCGGCCCTCGACACGGCAGAACTCCGGCGTGCCTCGTCCGTGCTCGCCGATGAAGCCCACGGCGTGCGAGTCATCCACCATCACCAGCGCATCGTATTTCTCGGCGAGGTCGCAAATCTTGTCGAGCTTAGCAATGTAGCCGTCCATCGAGAAGACGCCGTCCGTAGCGATGAGCCTGTAGCGCGCGGAAGCAGCTTCCTTAAGTCTCGTCTCAAGGTCTCCCATGTCGCCATTGCGGTAGCGGAACCGTTGCGCTCTCGACAGGCGCACTCCATCGATGATCGAAGCATGGTTCAGCTCATCGGAGAGGATGGCGTCTTCCGCTTCGAGCAGCGTTTCAAAGAGTCCGCCGTTGGCGTCAAAGCAGGAGCTGTAAAGGATGGTATCTTCCGTGCCGAGAAAGGCGCTGATACGCTCTTCAAGCTGCTTGTGAATACTCTGCGTGCCGCAGATAAAGCGTACGCTGGCAAGCCCATAGCCCCAGTTCTCAAGAGCCTGCCGCGCGGCCGCGATGATTTCAGGATGGTCGGCAAGGCCCAGGTAGTTATTCGCGCAGAGGTTCAGCACAGGAGCGCTGTTGGCAACGGAAACACGCGCCTGCTGCGGCCCAAGAATAACGCGCTCGTTTTTGTAGAGCCCCGCGCTTTGGATTCCGGCGATCTTGTCCTGCAAAAATTGCTGTACCTTGCCGTACATGGGATTCCTTTCAAGAATCGGGTGAGGAATGTCAGCGCGCGTCGCGCCAGTCGAGGACGACCTTGCCCGTCTGCCCGGAGACCATCGCGTCGAATCCCTGCTGGAAATCGCGGTAAGAGAAACGGTGCGTGATGACAGGTGAGATATCGACGCCGGAGTCGAGCATCACCGACATCTTGTACCAGGTTTCGTACATTTCGCGGCCGTAGATGCCCTTGATGGTAAGCATGTTGAAGATCACCTGACGCCAGTCCATGGGCGTTTCGCTCGCCGGAATGCCGAGGATGGCAATTTTGCCGCCGTGGCTCATGCCGGCGATCATGCCGCGAAGAGCCTGCGCGTTGCCGGACATTTCCAGGCCCACGTCAAAGCCTTCCGTCATGCCAAGCTGCTTCTGCACTTCGGCAAGCGGGGCTTCGTTAGGATTGACCGCCAGCGTTGCACCCATCTTGCGCGCGAGGTCCAGCCGGAAGGGATTCATGTCCGTGACAACAACGTGGCGCGCGCCGGCGTGCCGCACAACCGGAATGGCCATAATGCCGATCGGCCCGGCTCCGGTGATGAGCACATCTTCGCCCAGCACAGGAAATGAGAGCGCAGTGTGCACGGCATTGCCAAAGGGATCAAAGATGGCCGCAACCTCCTGGTTGATGGAGGGATTGTGCCGCCAGATATTGGTCATCGGCAGTGCGATGAGTTCGGCGAAAGCGCCTGGACGGTTGACGCCGACGCCGAGCGTAGAGGCGCAGAGATGGCGGCGGCCTGCGAGGCAGTTGCGGCAGCGGCCGCAGACCACGTGCCCCTCGCCGCTCACAATGTCGCCTGGAAAGAAGTCGTTGACGTTGGAACCGACTTTAACAATCTCTCCCACAAATTCGTGGCCGATGGCCATGGGCACGGGGATGGTCTTCTGCGCCCACTCGTCCCACTGGTAGATGTGAACGTCGGTGCCGCAGATGCCGGTGTAATGCACCCGGACGAGTACATCGTTGATGCCGATTCCGGGCTCAGGAATATCTTCCAGCCACAGACCGCGCTCGGCGCGCGCTTTTACCAATGCCTTCATTCCTTCTTCTCTACCTCGTTCCCTGCCTCGTGCGACTTCGATTTGAGAAATCGCGGTTATTCCTGCTGCCTGAAAATAACTGGAACGGCGGTGCGGCAGGCAAACTCCTCCTGTGCGACACCGCTAGCAAGCTCTCTAACAATTATGCCTTCGCCGGTTACATCCATCACGCCGAGGTCGGTAATGATGCGATTGACAACACCCGCGCCGGTCAGCGGCAGCGTGCACTGCGGAAGGAGTTTTGGGCTCCCGTCGCTCGCGTTGTGCTCCATAAGGACAAGGACGCGCCGAACCCCGCTGACAAGGTCCATCGCTCCGCCCATGCCCTTCACGCGCTTGCCGGGAATCATCCAGTTGGCAATGTCGCCGCGCTCGGAAACCTGCATCGCGCCAAGAATAGCCAGGTCGATGTGCCCGCCGCGAATCATGGCAAAGGAGTCGGCGCTCGAAAAAATCGATGCGCCTGCGAGCAGCGTCACCGTCTCCTTGCCGGCATTGATAAGGTCGGCGTCCACCTCGCTCTCAAGCGGATAAGGCCCCATGCCAAGCAGCCCGTTTTCCGACTGCAGCACAACCGTCATGCCGGCCGGAATGTAGTTGGCGACAAGCGTTGGCATTCCGATGCCGAGATTGACGTAATAGCCGTCCCGCAACTCCGCCGCCGCGCGGCGAGCCATCTCGTTTCGCGTCCAGCCCGTTGTGTGGCCTGTTGTCTGGCCCGTGGATTGCGGCATGATGTCAGGCGCTCCTTACCGTTTTCCGCTCAATGCGCTTTTGCGGCGCAGGATTGTGCACGACCCGCTGCACAAAAATGCCCGGCGTGTGAATCTCGTCAGGATCAAGCTCACCTGGCTCGACAACGATTTCCGCTTCAGCAACGGTGATCTTGCCGCAGGCCGCGGCAAGAGGATTGAAGTTGCGAGCAGCACGGCGGTAAACAAGGTTTCCGTGCCGGTCGGCCTTCCATGCCTTCACAAGCGCAACATCGGCGTGCAGCCCGCGCTCCAGAATGCAGGGGACGCCGTCGAAGTCCTTGTGTTCCTTGCCTTCGGCAATCTGCGTGCCGACGCCGGTGCGCGTATAGAAGCCGGGAATGCCCGCGCCGCCCGCTCGCATTCGTTCGGCCAGCGTCCCCTGCGGAACAAGTTCCACTTCCAGCTCACCGGCAAGAAACTGCCGCTCAAACTCGGCATTTTCTCCCACGTAGCTCGCGATCATTTTGCGCACCTGCCGCGTTTCGAGCAGCAAGCCCAATCCCCAGCCGTCCACGCCCGCGTTATTGCTGGCTACGGTCAGGTTGCGCACACCGCTCTCCCGCAAAGCCGCGATTAGCGCCTCGGGAATGCCGCACAGCCCAAAGCCGCCTACGGCGAGCAGCATTCCATCGCTGACGATTCCCTGAAGTGCTGCGGCGGCACTGGGCCAGAGCTTATCCATTTCACCTCATCCACTTGTTTTCTTCACGGCGCAGGGAAGATAGCACACCTCCCGAAGCCGTGAACAGTACCTTTTCGTTTAATTATTTTACATTGTGTTTCATTGCTATTCAGTGCGATACTCTTCAGTCGCGCCGGGAGCGCAGCCAAATGTCTCCCCAGGATGCGAGAATGCCGTCTCACAGGAGTTGACTATGGTTTTGGGGGCTGCGTGCGTGAACCGCGAAAATAAGGAAGAACAGGAAGAGCTTCTAAGGGAGATTCGCCGGTTTGCGGAGCGCGAGATTGCGCCGCATGTGCGCGAGTGGGATGAGCACAGCACGTTTCCAGCCGATGTGGTGCGGCAGCTTGGGCAGATGGGATTGCTGGGAATGATCTTTCCCGCCGAGCTGGGCGGCAGCGGGCTCAGCTACGTGGACTACGTGCTGGCCATTGAGGAGCTGGCGCGCGTGGATGGTTCCATCGGCATTATTGTGGCCGCGCACAACTCGCTTTGCACAAATCACATTTACCTGGCCGGCAATGAAGAACAGAAAATCCGCTGGGTCACAAAACTGGCTTCGGGCCAGTGGCTCGGGAGCTGGGCGCTCACCGAGCCCGGCTCAGGTTCCGACGCCCTTGGCGCACGGACAACCGCGGTGCGCCGCGACGGCGGCTGGGTGCTCAATGGCAGCAAGACCTTCATCACCAACGCCGGCCACGCGGACTGCGCCGTCGTGATCGCAGTCACTAATCGCGAGAAAAAGAGCCACGGCTTCACGGCCTTTCTGGTGGAAAAAGGCACGCCCGGCTTTCGTCCCGGTAAAAAGGAAGACAAGCTGGGCCTGCGCGCTTCGGACACCTCGGAGCTGATCTTCGAGGATTGTTTCGTCGCCGACGAAAACCGGCTCGGCGCAGAAGGCGAGGGTTTCATTGACGCCATGCGCGTGCTGGACGGCGGACGCATCTCCATCGCCGCGCTCTCGCTCGGCATTGCGCACGGAGCCTATGACGCGGCGCTTAAATACGCAAAAGAGCGGCGCCAGTTCGGCAAAGCCATCAGCGAATTCCAGGCAATTCAATTCAAGCTCGCCGACATGGCAACGCAACTGGAAGCCGCGCGCGTCCTCACCCTGAAAGCAGCGCGAAAAAAAGACGCGGGACAGAAAGTCTCGCTCGAATCCGCAATGGCAAAGCTTTTTGCGAGTGAAGCCGCGGTGCAAATCTGCAATGAGTGCGTGCAGATTCACGGCGGCTACGGCTTCATCAAGGACTATCCGGCGGAGAAGTTTTATCGGGATGTAAAATTGTGCACGATTGGCGAGGGCACCAGCGAGATTCAGCGCATGGTGATTGCGCGCGAGATTTTGAAGTAGCCGCAGCGGAGAATTGATGAGCGACAAACTGGCCTCGAAGCTGGATGCAAAAACTCCGCGCTACGAAAAGAACCGCGCGACACTGCTTGAACTGCTGGCCGCAATGCGCAAAGAGCAGGAGGCGATCCGCCTCGGCGGCGGCCTTAAAGCCATCGAAGCGCAGCACGGCAAAAAACGCCTCACCGCGCGCGAGCGGCTTGCGCTCCTGCTCGATTCCGGCGCGCCGTTTTACGAGCTCGGCCTCTATGCCGGCTTTCAAATGTATGGGGAGTGGGGCGGCGCGCCGGCAGCGGGCGTCATCACCGGCCTTGGCCGCATCCACGGCAAGCTCGTCATGCTCATCGCGAATGACGCAACGGTAAAGGCCGGCGCGTTTTTCCCCATGACGGCGAAAAAGGTGATTCGCGCGCAGACCATCGCGCTTGAAAACCGGATTCCGACAATCTATCTCGTGGACTCATCCGGAGTCTTTCTTCCTTTGCAGGAAGATGTCTTTCCCGACCAGGATGATTTCGGCCGCGTCTTCCGCAATAACGCCGTCATGTCGGCGCGGAACATTCCGCAGATCACGGCCATCATGGGCATGTGCGTCGCCGGCGGAGCCTATCTGCCCGTCATGACGGACACGGTTTTGATGACCGAAGGCAGCGGCCTGTTTCTCGCCGGCCCCGCGCTCGTGCAGGCGGCCATCGGACAGAAAGTCGGCGCCGAAGAGCTGGGCGGAGCCGCGATGCACGCGGAGATTTCCGGCACGGTGGACTTCAAAGAGCCAAACGACGAAGCCTGCATCGCGCGCATCCGCTCGCTGGCCGAAAAGCTCGGCACCCGCGACAAATCTCCCTATGACACCATCCCCTGCAACGCGAAAGCCGACGCCCCGCTTTACCCGGCCGAAGAGCTATACGGCCTGCTCGACGCCGACCCCGCGCGCTCAGCAACGAACACCTATGACGTGCATGAAGTGATTGCTCGGCTCGTGGATCGCTCGGAGTTTGACGAGTACCGTCCCGGCTACGGACGTACGTTGGTTTGCGGTTACGCGCGCATCGGCGGCCATGCCATCGGCATCGTCGCCAACCAGAAACAGCACCAGACAACGACCACGCAAGCCGGCGAGCGCCGCACCGAATTCGGTGGCGTCATCTACGCCGAAAGCGCAGAAAAAGCCGCACGCTTTATCCTCGATTGCAACCAGAGCCTGATTCCGCTCCTTTTTCTCCACGACGTGAACGGTTTTATGGTGGGCCGTGACGCCGAGCAGAGCGGCATCATCCGCGCAGGAGCCAAGATGGTCTCCGCCGTGTCAAACTCCGTCGTGCCCAAGATCGCCGTTATCCTCGGCGGCAGCTTTGGCGCGGGCCATTACGCCATGTGCGGCAAAGCCTACGATCCGCGCTTCCTCTTTGCCTGGCCCACCGCGCGCTATGCCGTGATGAGCGGCGCATCGGCGGCAAACACACTCGTCGAAGTGCGCGTCAAACAACTGGAGCGCGGCGGGCACGCCATCACCAACGAGGAACGCCAGAAAATTTACGACGAAATCAAGAATGCCTATGACGCCCAGGCCGACCCGCGCTATGGCGCCGCGCGGCTGTGGGTGGACGCAATTCTGGACCCCGCGCAAACACGCGACACGCTGATCGCAACGCTCGAAGCCGTCAGCCTGAATCCGGAAGTGGCAGCCTTTAACCCCGGCGCTATGCAGACCTGATGGATGCGGAACCGGCGCCAAACCGTGAAGCGATGACGAATTCCGTGCAACTCGTCGAGTGTCCGCGCGATGCGTGGCAAGGCCTCGCTGGAGTAATCCCCGCCGCGGCAAAGGCCGATTATCTCAATCGATTGATGAGTGCGGGATGGAAGCAAATCGATGCGGTAAGTTTTGTTTCGCCGCGCGCAGTGCCGCAGATGGCGGACTCGGAAGAAGTGCTCGCACTGCTTAAGCCGCCACATGACGTAGAAATCATCGGCATCGTGGTGAATGCGCGTGGAGCCGAGCGCGCCATCGGGACAGGCGCAGTAACCACGCTGGGATTTCCGCACTCGATTTCACCCTCCTTTTTGCGGCGAAATCAGAATCAAACTGAAAAAGAATCCCTCGGCGTGCTGCAAACCATCGCCGATGCCGCAGAAAAGTCGGGGCTAAGCACAGTGGCTTACCTCTCGATGGCCTTTGGCAATCCGTATGGAGACGCGTGGAGCGTTGAGAGCGTAATCGCGGCCTGCCTGGAGATCGTGAATCGCGGCGTGCGGCAGATTTCGCTGGCCGACACCGTAGGCCTTGCCGAGCCGGAAAAGGCGGCGAATGTTTTTGCCGCGGTGCGAGCAGCGATTGCCGCCGACATTGAGATCGGGCTGCATCTCCACGCGCGTCCTGAGCGAGCCCCCGCAACCATCCGCGCCGCCTGGGTCGCCGGATGCCGCCGCTTCGATACCGCGCTCGGCGGCTTTGGCGGCTGCCCCTTTGCGCAGGATGCGTTAGTAGGCAACATAGCAACGGAAACAGCAATCACCGAGCTGACGCAACTGGGAGCGGCCTTGCCGTCGATCACGGGGATCGAAGAGATGGCCACGCAAGCCCGAAAGCTGAACAACGACTACCATGTCGCGCCACATGAGGAACAAAAATGACTGGCAAGACGCTGCTGCGTGAAGAAAAAAATGGCGTGCTGGTGCTGACGCTCAACCGGCCCGAGCGCCGCAACGCGCTTACGCCGGAGTTGTGCGCCGAGCTGATCGACGCACTGGAGACAGCGCGCGAAGATGCGCCGATTGTCACTCTCACCGGCTCAGGCGCAGCCTTCTGCGCGGGCCTCGATCTGACCGCTCTTGAAGCCTTGAGCGCAGCCACGCCTGTAGAACAGCAGAAGGACGCCGGGCAGATTGCGCGGCTCTTTCGCCTGCTCTATACCTTCCCGGCTCCGACCATTGCGGCAGTGAACGGAGCAGCGATTGCGGGAGGAACGGGCCTGGCAACTCTATGCGACTTCACGCTGGCCGTGCCGGAGGCAAAATTCGGCTACACGGAGGTCCGCATCGGTTTTGTGCCCGCGCTGGTTTCTGCTTATCTCGAAATGCAGACCGGCGCAAAGCAGGCCAAGCGGCTGCTGATCGCGGGCAGCTTGTTTGACACCGCCCAGGCGAAAAGCCTGGGGCTCGTGGATGAGATTGTTGCGCCGGAAAAGCTGATGGAACGCGCTGCACAACTGGCCGGCGAATTGCAGAAAAACAGTCCCGCGGCCATGCGGCTGACAAAACAGCTTTTTCTTGAAGAAACCATCCCGGAGCTGGACCGGAGAATCGCGCTGGCGCTTGCCGCCAACGTCGAGGCGCGCAAACATCCCGATTTCCACGAAGGCATTACCGCATTTTTGGAGAAGCGCAAGCCCGCCTGGAGCAAGAGCGCAAAGCAGGCCGAAAAATAGAGATTGCAATGGATTTTTTGCGCGTCGGTGAGGAAATTTGCGGCAAGAAATACGCTGAATGCGAAAAATCGTACTCCGTTCCGTGCAGATTTCGGAGGGCAGGTCATAGTGCTGTCAGCGGTTCGCCGGCACGCGCAGTGCTCGCTCAGCCCGTGCACGCAGCATACGTGAACCACTGCGCGATGGTGTCGTCTTGGAAACGCCGTCAAAACAGAAATAGGCCAGGACAGTCTTCCCAGTGATTGCGATATGAGGTGAGCGGTAGCAACAAGGACTCGAAAGTTCTTATCGTTCTTGATGACTCCGATACTTCAGCTGCGAACCGGAACTTGAAAAGATCTTAACGCCCGTAATGCTTGGCGTTGATTTCAGCAAAGTGCTTCCATTTGTCCGGCAAGTCGTCAGCCGCATAGATGGCCGACACGGGGCACGCCGGTACGCACGCGCCGCAATCTATGCATTCGACCGGATCGATATATAGCTGTGGCTCAGTTCCAAACGAGGCTTCATCCTTCTTCGGATGAATGCAATCAACGGGGCAAGCGTCTACACAAGCGGTATCCTTTGTTCCAATGCAAGGCTCAGCAATAACAAATGCCATGATCGAGACCCTCCTACGTTTTACGCTAGAGGAAGTAGCCTCACAACGCAGTGACAAAAGTCCTTGGGCGCTCAAGGCATTGTTGTACTCGTCACTGGGTTATAGCTCCCCGCATCAAAAGTTATCCTGATCGAAACGCGGCAAGGGCATGGAAGGTGAAGAGTAAAATCCCGTAGATATTCTGCCGAGCCAATGAAGTCGAGTGCTGCGCAAAATTCAGATATAGCGTCTGAAGGCTTCAATCTGCGCTGCGTGATACTCCCGCCGCTTGACCGGTGTCGAAAGCACCGTGGAAGTCGATGTGGCGCCGAGAGCATTGAGCTTGTCGATAAGAGCTTCAAGATGGCGGATGGAAACCACATCGGCCTCAATAACAAACGACTCCGCGCCCGTAATGCGATGGCAGCGGCCTATCTCTGTGAGATCTTTGATGGTCGCAACGGTGCGATTTATCTGCAAATCGCCGCCATGAATGGTCAGATGCACAACCACGTGGATTGGCACCCCCAGCTTGGCCATATTGAGCGTTGCGTGATAGCCGGTGATGACGCCGGCCTCTTCAAGGCGGTGCACGCGCTCTGCGGCCGCGGGCGCAGATAAGCCAACCTTGCGCCCCAGCTCCGCGAAGGATAAACGGGCGTCGTGCTGGAG
>JASHPD010000293.1 GCA_030038315.1 Acidobacteriaceae bacterium | reverse complement strand
GACTCAGTGGAGATCGAGGGCAGCCAGGTTCCGGGTTACAGCTCCGGGCAGTCGATGGACGCAATGCAGGCCTTGGCCGCCAAAATGCCGCATGGATACGGCTACCAGTGGACGGGACTTTCTTACCAGGAGTCAACTACGCAGGGGCAATCGACAATCGTGCTCGGCATCGCCATTGTTTTCGTCTTTCTGGTGCTGGCCGCGCTCTATGAAAGCTGGTCCGTGTCGCTGGCTGTCATTCTCATTGTTCCGCTGGGCATTGCCGGAGCCTTGCTGGCCGAGTGGCTACGCGGGCTGGATAACGATGTTTACGCGCAGATTGGATTCATCATGGTGGTCGGCCTCGCGGCCAAGAACGCGATTCTGATCGTCGAGTTTGCGCGGCTGAAGCTGCAAGGCGGAGCAACCATCGAGAAAGCCGCATTGGAAGGCGCGAGCATTCGCTTCCGCCCGATTCTGATGACCTCATTCGCTTTCATCTTCGGCGTGCTGCCGCTGGTGGTTGCCACCGGAGCCGGATCGGCAGCGCGCCATTCGCTCGGCACGTCGGTTTTCGGCGGCATGATCGCCGCTACTGTGCTCGGCGTGCTGTTCGTGCCGGTGTATTTCGTAGCCATCGAGCAGCTAAGCGCGTGGCGCGAGAAGAAAGAGAAAACCAACGGTTCGCGGCAACCGGAAGAGGCGAGAGGCTGAACCATGCAACGTAGAATCGCACGCTCCATTCCGATGCTTGTTGCGGGAACGATGCTCTTTGCCGCAGGATGCACCGTTGGGCCCAAATATCAGCGGCCCGCGATTACAGCTCCGGTTGCATGGAGAATGCCCGCCGACGTGAGCGAGTCGATTGCCAACGAGAAGTGGTGGGAGCTTTTGAAAGATCCGGTCCTGCAGCAACTGATCCGCACCGCTCTCATCCACAACACGGACATCCGCATCGCCGCGGCGCAGGTGGTGCAGGCGCAGGCGCAGGTTATGGTGGTGCGCTCGGCGGAGTTTCCGCAGGTTTCCGTCAATCCTTCCGCGCAACGCGAGCGCGCCGTCGATCTTGAAAGCCATTCTTCTTCCACGTCGGCCAGCACCTTCAGCGACTTTGCGCTTCCCGGCAACATTTCTTATGCCGTGGATTTCTGGGGCCTCTATCGTCGCGCCACGGAAGAAGCCAGGGACAATTTACTGAGCACCGAACAGGCGCGCAGGAATGTCATTATCGGCGTGGTCAGCAGCGTGGCGCAGGATTATTTTCAACTGCGCACACTTGACCTTGAGCTCCAGCAGACCAAGGAGACGGTTTCCGCGTACCAGGACTCACTCAATCTGACAGAGAGTCTTTTCAAAGCCGGAGTGCAGTCGGAACTGGATGTAAAGCAGGCGCAGACGGCATTGCAAACTGCGCTGGCGGAGATTCCCGCTCTTGAGCAGCAGATCGGGCAGGAAGAAGATGCGCTGAGTCTGCTGCTCGGGCAGAACCCCGCGGACATTCCGCGCGGCCTGGGAATCGAGCAGCAGCCATTGCCGCCTTCCGTCCCTGCGGGATTGCCTTCGCAACTGCTGGAGCGCAGGCCGGACATTCTGGAAGCCGAAGAGACGCTCGCAGCTTCCTACGCCGCTGTTGGCGTAGCCAGGGCGCAGTTTTTTCCGCAGCTCACGCTGACCGGAGCGGGTGGCACAGAGAGCAACGTGCTTTCGCAGATCGTATCCGCGCCAAGCCTCATCTGGAGCGTTGCCGGCGGCCTGACGCAGCCCATTTTTACCGGCGGCAGGCTGCGCGGCAACCTGGAAGCAGCCAAAGCGCAGCAGCAGCAGGCGCTGGTCTCCTACGAGAAGACCGTACTGACCGGGTTTCAGGAGGTCAACGATGCGCTCATCGCCTATCAAAGGTCAAAGGAACAATTAACCGCGCAGGAGACACTGGTAAAGGCCGAGCAAGGCGCCTTGCACCTCTCGAACCTGCGCTACCAGGGCGGCGTCGATACCTACCTCAATGTGCTCACGGCCGAAGAGAGCCTGTTTACCGGGCAGATCACGCTGGCGCAGGACCGAAACGCGGTTTGGGCGGCTTTGGTTCAGCTCTATCAGGCGCTTGGCGGCGGCTGGCAATCATAAAAATGTGCCCCGGCCGGGAATAATTGATAGAAACGTTGATACGGATCTTGCACAAAGAGAAGCAGCAGCCGTGAAAGATGCTCCCATAGCGGCAATGTCCACCAAAATCTACGCTTGACAAAAGAATTCATTGCGGAGTAAATTTTTCGCGCGCCATAGAAAACGATTTCTCATACGCCTTGCCAGCAGGCTGTTTTCAGTTGCGCGGGGTTGTTATATGGAACGGAATGAAAGTGCAGCCCAGAAGCGCGGACTTTGTGCTCCAGGCCTTCTGTATCGGGCTCAGAACATGGTTTGCTCCCCAGTCCGCGGCACGTTCTGTGCAAGATTGACCGGAAGCTCTGAATCGGTTTACGACTACTGCTTCGCTGGGATATTCAGACTCAACTTGCGTGGCAATACTTTTTCGTGAGAATCCGCGCCTGGTTGCACAATGTCGTGCCTCTTGCCCGTGTTTAGTAGATGGTTGTTCGCACCCGGAAAATGAACAGGTCAAAATCGGGAAACGTTTGCTTAGGAGGTAGAGATATGAATCGATTCACACTACAATTTAGGTCTGGCGCAAAGCCAGTCACAGAGAGCAGGAATCGATGGTCACTTGTGCGAGGCGCGCTGATGGCGCTAGCGCTGATGGTTCCGATACTGGCGACACAGGCAAGGAGCCAGGAAAATGCCACAATCAACGGAACGGTTACTGACTCGTCTGGAGCTGTGGTGGCCAATGCTACCGTGAGGCTCACCAATCCCGCAACGGACCAGACCAGAACGGTCATATCGAACTCGGTCGGAGCTTATCGTTTCGCAAATGTGGGAATCGGCAGCCTTACGCTGACGGTCACGGCGCAAGGTTTTGAGAAGTTCACCAGAACGGGCATCGTGGCCAATGTCGCTCAAACCCTGGAAGAGAATGTCACGCTTCAAGTAGGCAGCCAGGCGCAAACGGTAACTGTTTCGGCTGAGGCTTTGCAGGTCCAGAGCGAGACCAGCGAAGTCAGCACCCTTATCAGTGGCCAGCAGGTGCAACAGCTTTCCACCAACGGCCGCAATGTGACTGCTCTGGCGGCTCTGGGTCTGGGGGTTTCAAACAATCTGCCTCCCTTTAGCGGAGTCAATGCGCTGACGTCGGCCAACGGAATCAGCTTCAATGGAACGCGCAGTGAGCACAACATTTATCTGCTGGACGGCGCCGAGCAGAAC
>JASHPD010000292.1 GCA_030038315.1 Acidobacteriaceae bacterium | reverse complement strand
GTACCGCTGGGAATGCGGCACCACGCGGTGCACCACCACAAGAAGCCTGCGGCGGCAGCCCCGGCGGCCAGCAACTAGGCCCGGCGACTGGGCTCAGTAACTGGACTCAGCGACTGGACTCAGCCACTGGACTCAGCCACTGGGCCCTGAACCAGCACGAGCAACCCTCGAGGCTGACCGGTTTCCGGTCAGCCTCGTTGCTTTTTGCCGTTGCGCTCCGTGGCTGCGCGCGAAGCAAAATCACGGGCGAAAACATGAATCGGAGCGGCGCAGTTCTGTATCATCAAGCTATGCAGGCAGAAACCCGGACGTCGCAGACGCAGCCATCTTTCCATACTTATGACCGGCGGCTGGAACCGATTGCCGCGAAGGTCTTTGCCGGCGAACGGCTCGGCTTTGAGGACGGCCTTGCGCTGTACGGCTCAAAGGATGTTCTTGCCGCCGGCTGGCTGGCTAACTTTGTCCGCGAGCGGATGCACGGCGACGTGACGTATTTCAACGTCAATCGCCACATCAATCCGACCAACGTCTGCGTGGCGGCCTGCAAGCTCTGCGCCTTCGGCCGCAAGAAGGGCGATGCGGCCGGCTACACGATGGCGCTTGAAGAAGCGTGGCAGACTGCGGCTTCCGGTTACACGGAGGCTGTGACGGAGTTCCATATTGTCGGCGGTTTGCATCCCGACCTGCCGCTCGAATACTTTCTCGACCTAGTTCGCGGGCTGAAGCAGCGTTTTCCCAAAGTGCACATCAAGGCCTTCACGATGGTGGAGATTGCTTTCCTCGCACGCCGTGCGAAGTTGACCATCGAGCAGACGCTTGTGAAACTGCGCGATGCGGGCGTGGACTCGATGCCCGGGGGCGGCGCGGAGATCTTTGCGCCGCGTGTGCGCTCGATTATCTGCGACCACAAGATTGACGGCAGCGAGTGGCTGGAGACGGTGCGGCTGGCGCATAAGCACGGCTTCCGGTCGAACGCGACGATGCTGTATGGGCACATTGAGAACGACGAGGACCGCGTGGATCACCTGCTGAAGCTGCGCGAGGTGCAGGATGATACCGGCGGCTTCCAGACCTTTATTCCGCTGGCCTTTCATCCGGAGAACACGCCGCTCGATCATCTGCCGGTGACGACGGGGCTCACCGACATTCGCCAGATTGCTGTCAGCAGGCTGCTGCTCGATAACTTTGCGCACATCAAGGCCTACTGGCAGATGCTGACGCCGAAGATTGCGCAGATTGCGCTGCGTTTTGGCGCGGACGACCTCGACGGCACGGTGATTGAAGAGAAGATTTATCACGATGCCGGAGCCACTACGCCGCAGGGCATGACGCGCAAGGAGCTTTGCCGGCTGATTACCGAGGCCGGCCGCGTGCCGGTGGAGCGCGATACGCTTTACCACTCGGTTACGCGCACGGAAGACAGCTTTGTTGTCGCGGTGTAAATTCGAGCAGTCACGGCAGGGAGAACGGGGGCGATGAGCTTCGGCACAGCAACACTGATCGGCCTCTGCTGCGGTTTCTTGTGGGGCATCGGCTGCTCGCTGGCGATTCTTTACTCGATTTATCTTGGCGGATATCGCAAGGGAGTCGAGGAGTCGCTGGCCGAAGAAAAACCGGAGCGCTACCGGCGGGCGCTTGAGAAGATCGAAGCGCGACGCGCGAAAACAGGCAACTGATCTCTTATTCCGGGAATGCCTCAATTTGAATTGAGAATCTCAGGGGCTCAAGCCCATATCTTCGATTGTGCAGTTTTCGGCACGACTAAAGCCGTGCCCTGATACAAAGCAAATTGAAACTGAGACGCTAGCCTCACTCCGATTTTTCTACGACGCCGTTTTTCATGACAAAACGCACGCGCTCGACGGCGGAGATGTCTTCAAGGGGGTTGCCGCTGACGGCGATGATGTCGGCGAAGTAGCCGGGCTTCAATTCACCGATCTGGCCTGACCATCCAAGCAGCTTTGCGCCGTTGATCATGTCGGCCTGAAGGACGGCCAGCGGCTTCAGGCCGTACTTCACCATCAGCACCAGCTCGCGCGCCTGCGTGCCGTGCGGGAACGGGCCTACGTCTGAACCGACGGCAAACGGCACGCCGGCGGCGATCTGTTTTTTGAACTCGCTGATCTTGTAATCGAGCATCGCGGCCTCGCTGGCGGTCTGGTCCTGCGATTCGCGGTGATGCGCGAAGTATTCGAAGATGGTGAAGGTGGGCACGGCGAAGATGCCTTTCTCGCGCATCAGCCGCATGGTTGCGTCGCTGAGCTGCGTGGCATGGTCGATCGAAGCCACGCCGGCCTCTGCGGCGAACAACGTGCCTGGTTCTCCCATGTCGTGAACGGCTACAACTGTGCCCATGCGGTGCGCTTCATCCACCGCGGCCTTTAGCTGCTCCTCGGTGTATTGATAGGGCGTTTGCAGCACGCCGTTGACCATGCGGTCGGGGCCGGTTTCGTAGATCTTTGTGAAGTCCGCGCCTTCCTTGTGCTGCTCGCGCATGACTTCGATGATCTCGTCGGCGGAGTTGGCGTAGTCCGCGTTCGAGAGGACATGCTGCGCGGGATTGAAATGGTTCGCGTCCTCGTGGCCGCCGAGAATGTCGATGGCGTTGGCGCAGACGCGCAGGCGCGGGCCGGGAATGATGCCGGCGTTGATGGCGTCGCGCACGGCGGTGCTGGCTGAGCCTGCGCCCTCGGTGCCCATGTCGCGCTCGGCGGTGAAGCCGGCCATGAGATCGGCCTTGGCGGCCTGCTCGGCAAGGATGACGCGCCACGGCACGGATTCTTCCACGGTTTGCAGGTCTTCCGCGCCGGGGTGCAGAAAGAGATGCACATGCGCGTCGATCATGCCGGGCAAGAGCGTTGTGTCGCCGAGGTCGATGAGCTTTGCGTTCTGCGGATGATCGACGGCTGTGCCGACGGCGCGGATCTGATTGCCTTCAACGAGCACTTCGCCGGGCGAAAGCACTTTGCCGGTGTCTACTTCGATGAGGCGCGCGGCGTGGAGAACGATGGGCGTTGTGTTGTCCGGTTGCTGCGCGAATGCGAAAGAACCGCTGAGGCTACATGCAAGCGGCGCACAAAGGCCAAAGGCGAGGAGTGAACCAGTCGATTTCCGCATGGATACGACTATGCCGCATCCACGCGGG
>JASHPD010000291.1 GCA_030038315.1 Acidobacteriaceae bacterium | reverse complement strand
CACCAACGCGCCCGGCGCGGCGCAGCCGGTGCAGGTGCTCGGCAATCTTGCTACGATTACGCCCGGCGCGGAGCTCGGCATGGTGAGCCACTACGACGTGCAGCCGGTTCTCGACATCAACACCAATGTGAGCGGCACGGACCTCGGCACGGTGACGCGCGCCATTAAGAAGATCGTGGCGCGCTACCAGAATCAGTTGCCGCGCGGCTCGCACTTCATCCTGCGCGGCCAGAGCCAGACGATGTACAGCTCGTACATCGGCCTCATCGGCGGCCTGGCCATGTCCATCCTGCTGGTCTACCTGCTGATCGTGGTCAACTTCCAGTCGTGGCTGGACCCGTTCCTGATTATTTCCGCGCTGCCCGCGGCGCTGGCCGGCATCGTGTGGTTCCTCTTTATCACCAACACGCGGCTCAGCGTGCCCGCGCTTACCGGCGCCATCATGTGCATGGGCGTGGCCACGTCCAACTCGATCCTCGTGGTCAGCTTTGCCCGCGAGCAGTTGGAAATCCTGGTGGGCGATGCGCACAAAGCAGCGCTGAATGCGGGTTTTGTGCGCTTCCGCCCGGTGCTGATGACGGCGCTGGCCATGATTATCGGCATGGTGCCGATGGCGCTGGGCCTGGGCGACGGCGGCGAGCAGAATGCGCCGCTGGGCCGCGCCGTGATCGGCGGCCTGCTGCTGGCCACCGTGGCCACGCTCTTCTTTGTGCCTGTCTTCTTTTCGGTGGTGCATAGCTGGCTGGGAAAACACGGCAAGGGCAAGCTCGCAACGCAGGCGGGCGCAGTTTTCGACGAGTTTGACGAGCAATCGGAGCAATAACCTATGACGAAGCATGATTCTTCCAATCCGCATTCCAGGCCCGCAGCGGCGCAGCATGAAGAGCACGCGCCCGAGCAGGAGCTGATCCCCGTGCGCAGCGTGGCGCTGGGCCTGCTGGTCATGATCGTGATCTTTGCGGCGCTGGCCGTTTTCGGCATCCTCAAGCGCAGCCATGAGAGCACAGTGCTTGCCAAGACGACGGAGCAGCTTGCCCTGCCGAGCGTAATTGCGCTTCCCGTTAAACCCGGAGCGGCCCTGGACAGCTTTGTGCTGCCCGGCAATGTGACCGCCTACACGGATTCGCCCATCTACGCGCAGGCCACCGGCTATCTGGCCCACTGGTACTACGACATCGGTGCGCACGTGAGCAAGGGCGCGCTGCTGGCCGTCATCTCGGCCCCGGAGCTCGATCAACAGGTCGCGCAGGCCCAGGCCGATCTCATCACTGCGCAGACCAATGCGAAGAACGCGCGCGTGCAGGCTCAGCGCTACCAGGGCCTCGTCGGTTCCGCCGCGGTATCGCAGTTCGATACCGACACCTTCGTTACGCAGGAGGCCGCCACGGCCTCGGCGGTCAAGTCCGCGCAGGCCAATCTGGATCGGCTCAAGGCTCTGCAGGCTTACGAGAAAATCTACGCGCCCTTTGACGGCGTAGTCACTGCGCGCAACGTCGATACCGGCCAGTTGATTACCGCCAACTCAACACAAGAGATCTTTCACATGCAGGCCCTGAGCACGCTGCGCGTTTATACTAACGTGCCACAGATTTATTCGGCCAGTGTGAAGCGCGGCGAAAAGATTCCGCTCACCTTCCCCGAATATCCGGGCAGGACCTTCACCGGCACGCTGGTGCGCACCGCCGACGCCATCGACCCGGCCAGCCGCACGCTGCTTGTTGAAGTTGACGTGGACAACCGCGCGGGCCAACTGCTTCCCGGCGCACAGG
This sequence comes from Acidobacteriaceae bacterium, assembly GCA_030038315.1. Classification (GTDB taxonomy): domain Bacteria; phylum Acidobacteriota; class Terriglobia; order Terriglobales; family Acidobacteriaceae; genus Telmatobacter. The sequence continues at coordinate 11,494 of JASHPD010000291.1, read as the reverse complement.
CGCAGGTGCACTTCAAGGCCGCGGCTATCGGCAATACCTTCATCGTGCCGGCTTCCTCGCTGATCTTCCGCCATGAAGGCCTGCGCATCGGCACGGTCGTCAACGGCAACGTCGCACATCTTGTGCCCATCACCATTGGCGAGGACGACGGCGCAACCGTGCAGGTTACCTCCGGCCTCAACGCGGAGGACAAAGTCATTCAGGACCCGCCCGACTCGCTGATCGATGGCGAAAAGGTCTACGTGGAAGGCGCGAATGCGCAAGCCGGAAACCAGCCTATGAACCAGACCGCTGGAGGCAAGTAGCGATGCGGAAGTCCTTCGCCATCTCCGCGGCCGGTCCGGTTGTCGTCAGCTTGGCCGTGGCGAGTCTGCTCAGCGGATGCAAACCCGTGGGCCCGAATTACACGCGCCCCGCTTATACAGCGCCGCCGGCTTACAAAGAAACCGGCGCGCCGAATGTCGTTGTGCCTCCGCCGAACCCCAACGGCGGCACGTGGAGCGCGGCCGATCCCTCCGATGGAATGTTGAAGGGCAAGTGGTGGGAGGTCTACAACGATCCGCAGTTGAACAAGCTCGAAGACCGCATCGCCACTGACAACGTAACCGTGCAGCAGGCAATGGAGAGCTATATCGCCGCGCACGACCAGGTGCTGGCCGCGCGCGCCAATTACTATCCGCAGCTTGGGCTTGATCCGAGCGTGACGCACTACAAGCTCTCGAAGAATGCGCCGAATATAACGCCGACGACCTCGACGAGTTACAACGACCTGCTGCTCGCCGGCACGGCAAGCTGGGAGCCGGATTTCTGGGGCCGCATTCGCCGCACCGTGGAGGCAGCGCACGCCACGGCACAGGCCAGCGCGGCGGACATGGCCAACATAAGCCTCACGCTGGAAGCCGAGCTTGCTTCCGATTACTTCGAGCTGCGCGGCCTCGATTCGCAGATCAAGCTGCTGCGCTCTACGGTCTCTGATCTCGAACGCCAGCTCGAGCTCACGCAGAAGCGTCTCTCCGGCGGCATCGTTACCGATGTGGATGTGGAGCAGGCGCGCACGCAGCTTGAAACCGTGCGTGCGCAGCTTGTGGACGCCGGCGTGGCGCGCGCGCAGTACGAGCACGCCATCGCGACCATTGCCAACTACAACGCTTCGCAGTTCAGCATTCCGTTCGCACCGCTCGATCTCACCCTGCCGCAGGTTCCCATCGGCGTGCCCTCGCAACTGCTTGAACGCCGGCCGGACATTGCCGTGGCCGAGCGGCAGGCGCAGGCCGCCAACGCGCAGATCGGCATCGCCGTCAGCGCCTACTACCCCGACATCACGCTCGGCGGCACGGGCGGCTTTGAGAGCACGCACGGCGGCACGTGGATTCAGGGCCCCAGCGCGCTCTGGTCGCTCGGCGCGCAGGCCACCGAGCTGCTCTTTGACGCCGGCCAGCGCCACGCGCTCACGGACGCCGCGAAGCACCAGTACAACGCGCAGGTCGATGCCTACAAAGGCACCGTGCTGGCAGCTTTTCAGGATGTCGAAGACAATCTCTCCACGCTACGCATCCTCAACAACGAGACTGCCGTCGAGCAGCGCGCCGTCGATGCGGCACAGCGCTCGCTGAATCTCTCGAACCAGCGCTACAAGGGCGGCGTGACAGCGTATCTCGAAGTCATCACCGCCGAAACCACGCTCCTCAACAACCAGCGCACGCTCACCGATCTCCAGACGCGCCAGTTCGCAGCCAGCGTGCAGTTGATCCGCGCCCTCGGCGGTGGATGGGATGTGACGCAGTTGCCGAAGTGAGAAAAGCAGAGATTAGGGATTAGGGAACAGGGATTAGAAAGCCAAAGCCCCGCCTACGCGGGGCTTTTTGTGTACATCCCGTCCATCGCGATGGAGGCATCTTGCGAAGAGCATCTGTTTCTGTCTTTGTTTTTGCTTTCTCCCTAATCCCTAATCCCTGTTCCCTGAGAATTTTCCGCCAGGAAAATTTTCGTGTAATCCAGATAATTTTTTGCGTATTCGAGGATCAGCTTGCGGTCTTCATCGCCAAGCTCGCGGCGCAGCTTGCCGGGCACGCCGGCCCACAGCGTGCGCGGCGGCACAACGGTGTGCTCCGGCAACACGGCGCCTGCGGCGATGATCGAGCCCTCGCCGATGCGGCAATCGTTCAGAATTGTCACGCCCATCCCGATCAGCACCGCGTCCTCGACAACGCACCCGTGCACGGTTGCGTTGTGGCCAATCGTTACCCAGTCGCCCACGGTCACGGAGTAAAGATTCCGTTGTCCATGCAGCACGCAGCAGTCCTGCACGTTGGAGTTCGCGCCCACGCGGATCGAGTGCACGTCGCCGCGCAGCACGGCGTTGCACCACACGGAAGAATTCTCGCCAAGCGCCACATCGCCCAGCACCTGCGCGGAAATATCCACATAACAGCTCGCCGGAATCTTCGGCAAACGTCCCTGGTAGCTGCGAATCATCGCTTGCACCTCACGAAGGAAGTTTATAAGGCCGGACAGAACTTTTACCTCATCCACTCGTCCCAATTCCCGCAGTCTCCGGGTTCCCCAACGCATAAAAATCTGTAAAGATAAAGGCATGACGACTGCAGCCGTTTCCAGCCCGGTCTCGGGCAAAGTTTTCGCCGACCGCATTGGCCGGATCGAAGTTTCCGCAACCATGGCCGTGGCCGCCGAGGCCGCAAAGCTGCGCGCCCAGGGCGCCAACCTGGTGGACTTCGGCGCGGGCGAGCCGCATTTTCCCACGCCGCAGCACATCAAGGACGCCGCCATTGCCGCCATCCACGCGAACTTCACCCGCTATACCGTCGTCCCCGGCATTCCCGACGTACGCAAGGCCATCGTCGAGCGCCACGCCGCCGATTTCGGCTCCGACTACTCGATTGACGAAGCCATCTTCACCACCGGCGGCAAGCACGCGCTCTTCAACGCCATCCAGATCCTCGTCGATCACGGCGATGAGGTGATCCTGCCTGTGCCTTACTGGGTCAGCTTCAAGGACATCATCCAGTACGCCGGCGGCAAGGTCGTCTTCCTCGAAACCAGCGAAGCCGAAAACTTCCGCATCACCGCCGACGCGATTGAAAAGGCCATCACGCCGCGCACCAAGGCCATCATCCTCAACTCACCTTCGAACCCGGCGGGCTCTGTCGTCTCCGCCGAGGACTTGGAGCGCATTGTCCAACTCGCCCATGAGCGCGGGATTTTCCTGCTTTTGGATGAGTGCTACGTGTACCTCAACTATGCCGGCAAGTGCGTCTCCGGCGGCTCGTTCACCTGGGCCAAGGAGCATCTGGTCGTCCTCGGCTCGCTCTCGAAAACTTACTCCATGACCGGCTGGCGCGCGGGCTATGCGCTGGCATCGAAGAAGGTCACCGCCAACCTCAGCAAGCTCCAGTCGCAGCAGACCTCGAACGCCTCCAGCATCGTGCAGAAGGCATCCATAGCCGCTCTTGCCGGTTCGCAGGAGTGCGTCGCTGAGTTCCGCGCTGAGTTTATCGAGTTGCGCGATTACATGCTGGCCAGGCTGGCGGAGATTCCCGGCGTCACCTGCACCAGGCCCGAAGGCGCATTTTACGTTTATCCGAATATCGGCGCGTTTATCGGCAAAGGCGGCATCAAGAGCGCAACCGAACTCGCCACGCGCCTGCTGCATGAGGCGCACGTGGTCGCGGTGCCCGGCGAAGCCTTTGGAACCGGTGAGCATATCCGGCTTTCCTACCCTGTAACAAAACAAAGCATCGACGAAGGCACCCGCCGCATGGCAGAATTCCTCTCACGTCTCTCCTGAATCGCGCCCGGACCACGGGCGTGGTGTAAATACGGGGGCGGACAAGCGGGGATGAACCAGGGAGGGCTGTCCCTGTGACGGCCGTTACTGGCTAGACCTGTATGTATCGATAAGGATATGGTTCGAATGCCTGCGAATATCGATTTTCGTCCCGTAATTCTGGCCGGCGGCAGCGGCACGCGCTTCTGGCCGCGCTCGCGCCGTGCCCGCGCCAAGCAGGTTCTGGCCCTCGACGGCGAGCGCTCCATGATCCAACAGACCGTCGAGCGGCTCAAGCCCTTGAGCGGCCCTGAAAGCGCCTGGGTCATCACCAACGAGTTTCTCGCCGCGGAAATCGCCGACCAGCTCCAGGACGTTCCCGCCGCGCAGATCATCGAAGAGCCAGCGGCGCGAAATACGGCCCCTGCCTGCGGCCTCGCGGCCTTTCTCATCGAGCGCGAAAATCCCGACGCCGTCCTCGGTATCTTCCCTTCGGACCACGTCATCGGCGACGAACCGCGTTTCCTCAAGATTCTGCAGAAGGGCATCAAGCTGGCCGCCGCCGGAGACAACGTTGTCGTCCTCGGCATTGAGCCCACGCGCCCGGAAACCGGCTACGGCTACATCGAAACCGGCGACTACGCCAGCGACGAAACCGTCCTCCGCGTCCGCCGATTTACCGAGAAACCCAATCTGAACAAGGCCGAGGAATTCATCGCCGCCGGCAACTACTACTGGAACTCCGGCATCTTCCTCTGGTCGGCGCGCACGCTGGCCAACGCCGTCCGCGAGCACCTGCCGGAGACCGCGCCGCTGCTCGAAGAGATCACCGCCGCTCACGGCACGCCGAAGTTCGCCAAGGTCTTCCAGGCGCTTTATCCCAAGTGCGAAAACATCTCGGTGGATTACGCCATCCTCGAACCGCGCTCCGCCAAAGGCGAGCACAAGTCGAACCTCTACTGCCTCCCGGCCGAGTTCGACTGGAACGATCTCGGCTCCTGGGCTTCACTCTACGAGTACCAACTGGAGACGCGCCACCGCGGCGACGGCGACGGCAACGTAGCCGACTCCGACGGCCACCTGACCATCCAGGGCGCGAACAACTACGTCTATAGCCCGCGCAAATTCGTAGCGCTGGTCGGCGTGGAGAACCTCGTCATCATAGACACCGAAGATGCGCTCCTCATTGCCCACCGCGACCACTCGCAGGACGTAGGCAAAATCGTGAAAGAGCTGGGCCAGTCGGGACGGACGGAGTTGATTTAAGCGGATTCTACAGATCGAGTTTGTCGAGTAGCTCGTCCACGGTCATTCCGTGATGCGTAGCAATCCGTTTGAGAATACTGGCGAGCGTTCCAATTTTGATCGGACCGTGGTGAGGAATGACTTCGTGATTCTCACCGTCGCGTTGCGTAGTTACTCGAATGTGAGAACCGGCCTTCCGGGTGGGCTCATAACCAAGCACACGCAGTGCCTTCACAAGGCGCAGGCCGTCGATATCACGAGGCAGTCTCACTGAACCAGGATTTCGTCTCGCACAAAGTGCAGGCGGATGATTTTTGGCGCCTGCATCGACTCGTCAAAATAGCACTTGACGGCGTCTTTCACCATCGCGCGCAACTCGTCGAGCGTGTCGCCCTGTGTGTGGATGCCGTAGCCGAGCGCGGAGGCTGTATAGCCTCCGTCTACTTCGTCTTCGCGCACTTCAAAGATGATCTCGTCGCTCATCGAAAGATCGTCCACTTAAGGACAAGATAACCTACACCGGCTGAGGCGCGTACTCTTCTTCCTCTTCCATGCCATACCGCCGCAGCAGATTCGGCAGGCTCTGCGAAAACGCCGAGCGCGGCATCACCGTGTCGCATCCAGCCTCCGTGGCCTTCGCCTTCAGGTCGCCCTGCAGGTGCGAGAGGAAGCCGATGATCGAAGTCGCCTTCTTGAATTTTGTTTTGAATTTCGGAATCAGCGTCATCGGCTTGGCATTCGCGTTGTTCAGGTCGAAGACCAGCAGCCGCGGCACTTCGGGAGCTTCCGTCAGCCGCGTCACCACTTCTTTTTCGCCCTTCACGAACTCCACCTTCACGCCCAGCTTGCGCGCCGTCTCCTGAATCTTCGCCAGGAAGAACAGGTCTTCAATGAAGCAGAAGATGCGCGTCGGCGCGTCCTCGCGCACCTGCGGCGCGGGCGTGTGGTCGTAGAGGTCGGGATAGTAGTTGCTGCCGCCGTTGCCGATCTGGATCGTCGAAGCCGGCCCGTCGGCCACGTTGCCGTTCACGGCGCGGTAGCTGTGGTCCATCGGGCCCACAAACTCGCGCGGCCCGCGCTGTTTCTGCTTGCGCTTGCCCTGCCCCTGCGGCGCAAGGCTGTTGCCCGGTTCCGGCCGCGGCTGCCCGTTCTGAAAGAATTTCTTCTTCTTTTTCTTGCGCCGTCCGCCGTTCTCGCCTTGCTGGCTCTGCATCTGGGGTTTTGGAGCCTGGGGCTGCTGCTGCGTCTGTTGCGCCTGCTGGGGCGCGCCGGTTGCGGCCGCGGGCTTGTTCTTGCGGCGGCGACGCCGGCGGCGATGCCCTTGCGACTGACCCTGGCCTTGGCTCGATGCGCCGTCCGGACTCGGCCCCGCCTCGAGCGGAGCCTGCGTCGATTCTGTTGTCATTGGTGTACTTCCTGACACGTGTTGTTGAAATCCCTGTTTCGCTAGCGTGGCGGACGTTTTGCCCGGAACATGAATCCGCAGCGCCGGTCCAATGGATGGACTCACGCCTCGGACAAAGCCCGCATGACGATCATAGGGGGAATCCGGAGCAGCGGAAGAGACCGCGGAGCATGACTCCGCGCTCGATCACGGCACTTCGTTTTCCCGGCTTCTTCGTAGAGATCCACCTGTTTTCTTGCCGAAGCCGGCGCGGCGCGCTCGTCTCCGGCCTGTTCTTTCAAAGAATCCTTGCGGCCTGCGCACAACCGGCGCGGCACGCGCATGGCACCCTCGGGAAACGCACTTTACAGCGCGGCAAGATGCGCTGCGCCGCACAACTGCCCTTCAGCGATGCCTTTCCTGATAGGGAGAATTCGCCGCCTGCTCCCGAACTGGCTGCATAGAGTCTGGCGAAGTTTCCTTGCTCAGCGGCGAGCCCGCTCTTCCCGGTCGCACCGGGGGCTGGCATCAGCCGCTTTGATCGGCAAATTCGATACTACTCTTCGCCGTCTGGGCTGGCAAGAGGAAGAATCAAGAGGAACAGGGAACAGGGTGCGGATGCAATCCGGCAAGCATGGGGTGTCCCATCCTTCGCGCTCTTTGCGAAGGGTGGAATCTCTACAGTCTTTGCCTTTTATAGCTTTTGCCGCTTATCTATAGCCCCTTGTCCCTGCTTCTCCCCAAAGCGTGAAGCGCCACTCCGTAACGGAGTGGCGCTTGTCACTGGCCTCCCGAGTTGTACTGCATGAGCCTTTCGGCTCCGGTTCTTTTTCGCTCTCCGGCTGGCGCTTTGCTCTTTGGCTGCGTCTCTCTGCCGGAAGCTGATCGATCTCTGGCTCTCAGGAACCCACACCCTGTCAGCCCCGGTTCATCACTGGCATCCTAAATATAGCAATCCCTGTGCCGTTTTTATTTTTTATTGTTTTCATCGATTTACAGGAGAATTTTGTCGCACCCACCCCAAATTTTGGAGAAACTCAGTCAAAAAATTTCAAAAACCATAGATTCTTTGCGGTCTCCTCATCGCTGGCAGTGGGGACAGTAATGCGTTCCACGCCCGGCGACAATGATTTTGCGAATCAGCGTTCCACAGGTGCGGCAGGGCTCTCCCTTACGCTGGTAGACGCAGTGCTCAAGCTGGAAAAAGCCCCGCACCCCGTTCGCGTCCACGTAATCGGAAACCGACGACCCTCCCAGCTCGATCGCGTGCCGCAAAACCTGCTGCAGCGCCGCATGGAGCCGCGCTAGCTCATCGCGCCTCAGCCGCCCTGCCTGCCGCCGCGGCCGGATTCCGGCCCGAAACAGGCTCTCATCGGCGTAGATGTTGCCCACACCCGAGAGCAGCGACTGGTTCAGCAGCGCGGCCTTGATGGCCAGCTTCCGCCCGTGAAAGAGCGCGGCAAAATCTTCCAACGCAACGGTAAGCGGCTCAACTCCCGGCGCGGTAAAGGCTGCTTCGCGCCGCAGGTCGCGCAACTCCAGCCGCCCGAAGCGGCGCGGATCGACAAAGCGCAGCTCCCTCTCTGCTTTTTGGCCGCTCTTCAGCCGCAGCCGCGCGTGCGTATGCGGTTCCACCGGCGCGTCGGGCGTCGTCACCAGCAGCCGCCCGGTCATGCCCAGATGCACAATCCACTGTGCGGAAACATCCCCGCCGGCTGACTCGGCCAGCTCGCAGACAATATGTTTCCCGGTGCGATGAATCGAGCGAAAAACGCGTCCTTCCAGCCCGCGCGCCAGCCGCTGCGGAGGCGTCTTGAAAGGCTCGCGGTAGCTGCCCAGCCAGACCTCCACAACGCGGTCGCCGGCCACGCGCTCATGCACACCGCTGGCAACAGTCTCCACTTCAGGCAGTTCAGGCATGAGTTCAGTCTAGCGGAGTCAGCCATGCCGTTAAATGCACCTTCTAGCTCCGCTAACTCCGCGAGCGCCGCTAGCCCCGCTGCTACTGTTCTTCCGGCTGGCGAATCCGGCTGGCCTCAAAGCTGACAATCTTCCACGTCCCGTGGCTGTCCCTGGCATAAACGCGCGTATAGCGGTAACTGCCGTTGAGCGTTCCATTCGGCGTGGTGGCTGTAACTTCGGCGCGGCTGGTTACCAGCGCCGTCTGCCCGTAAAAGCGCACCTTGCGGTCGGAGAGGGTCAGCTCGGTGAAGCGCATCGTCCCGGAGCGCAGATTGTCCACCGTCTCATCCTTCGATTGCAGCGTTCCATTGGGAGAAATGCCGATGTAGTCATCGGAGAGCAGCGTCTCCAGCGCTGCCGCATCGCGGCGCAGCAGCGCCGTGCGCCAGGCCTCTTCCAACTGGTCAATCTCGTGCCTGCTCTCATGCCGCTCGGCGCGGGGCATCTGGGCTTTGGGCGGCTGCGTATCCGCCCAAAGGCTGCCGGGCCCGGCGGAAAGCAGAACGAGCGCCGCCATGCAGCTCCACGTTGGAAAGGGATGGGCAGAGGCGCGAGGCATAGGGTGCGTACCGGATGGTAGCGTTGAATCGTCCCGCCGGTCAACGAATTCTTTTTCACCGGCAGGGCCGGGCGGTGCCAGCCGCCTTCCAGGCGTGGACTTGGACTCCCGCCAGGATCAAAACGGAAGCAAGGAAACCAATCCGGTTAAACCAGCGCCACCAGGTCTTCCCGCGCGCGCTCGCGCATCCTCTGGTAAAGCCCGCCCACGGCATAGCGCTGGAAATGCTCCGAGTGCTGGTGCGCCTCGAGCGCTTCCTTGTCTTTGTACTGCTCGTAAATCACGATCGTGTCCGGGTCGCCGTAAACGGAGTGTGGCGTATAGCTCACGCAGCCCGGCTCCTGGCGCGAGGCAAGAGTCAAGGCACGCAGGATCTCCGCGATCTCGGCGCGGTCTTCCGGAGAAAAGCTGATGCGAACAGTAAAGCTGATCATGAGTGGGTTTCCTTGGCTGGGCAGGCTGAACATGCCGTCGATCCTCTGAAGGCGTCTCTGCTTCCTTCGATGCAGTGTAGTGCACCAACCCCGCCCGCCATTATGAATTTCGCTGCGGTTTTTCCCTCACCGCAGCGAAACTTTTCTCTCTAGCGGTGCAGTTCCTTCAGAATCCCGGCAAACTCCGGCAGAATCATCGTCTGCTCGCGGTCCGGCCCGGTGGAAACCATGCCGATCTTCGCGCCGCTTTCTTTTTCCTGGAAGCGCAGATACTCCTGCGCCGCCCTGGGCAGCTTCTCAAAGTCGGTAATGCCCTCGGTCGAGCTCTGCCAGCCCTTCAGCTTCGTATAGACCGGCTTGATCGATTCCAACCCGCGCACATCCGCCGGCACAATATCGGTCACCTTGCCGTCGATCTCGTAGCCCACGCAGACCGGAATCTCCGCGAGCTCATCGAGCACGTCCAACTTGGTGACCACGAGCCATTCCGCGCCGTTGATCTCATTCGAGTAGAGCAGCAGCGGAATGTCGAGCCATCCGCACCGCCGTGGCCTGCCGGTCACAGCGCCGTACTCGTTGCCCCGCGCCCGCAGATGGTCCGCACTCGGATCGTGAATCTCCGTCGGGAACGGCCCCTCGCCCACGCGCGTCACATAGGCCTTGGTCACGGCAATCACCGTGCCGATATTCGTCGGCCCCACGCCGGTGCCCGTCGCCGCGCCGCCTGCCGTCGCCGAGGACGAAGTCACAAACGGATACGTCCCGTGGTCGATGTCCAGCATCGTGCCCTGCGCGCCCTCGAACATCACGCTGCCGCCGTCCTTGAGAATTCCATTGAGCAGCTTCGCCCCGTCGACCACAAACGGCCGCACCTGCTCGGCGGCAGCGGCGTACTCGTCGAACATCTTCGCCGGGTCCAGCGGATCGGTGCCGTAAAGCGCATGGACAATGGCATTCTTCTCCGCGCAGGCCGCCTCAATATGAGCCTTCAAGAGCGCCGGATTGAGCAAATCCACAACCCGCAGCCCGGAGCGCGCCATCTTGTCCTCGTAAGCCGGCCCGATGCCGCGGCTCGTCGTGCCAATCTTCTTCCGCCCCGGCGCCGATTCCGCCGCCAGCTCGATCATGCGATGGTACGGCAGAATCACCTGCGCGCGATTCGAGATGCGAAGCTGCCCATCCACATTCACGCCCAGCTCGCGGATGCGCGCGACCTCTTTCAAAAACGCAATCGGGTCCAGCACCACGCCGTTGCCGATCACGCCCATGCACCGGGGCCGCAGCACGCCGCAGGGAATGAGCTGCAAGACGAACTTCTGCCCGCCGATGATGACGGTGTGGCCGGCGTTATGCCCGCCCGCGTACCGCGCCACGGCGCTGAAGCCGTCGCTCAGCACGTCCACAATCTTGCCCTTGCCCTCGTCGCCCCACTGGGCGCCCAGCACCACCGCCGTCTTCGCTCGCATCGCCAGAAATCCGCTCTTTCACACAGAAATACCGGCGCCGCGCAGCAAACAATAAGCCGCACGCACCGGCAGAGAGTTAGATGCGCAAAAACGCACACACTCCCTTTTCGATGATAAACCCTGTGCGAATGTGGAATGTGGTCGGCAACCGTGAGCGTGGTATGCTTGCCCACACCGCGCCATTGCGCGGCCAGCGCAGGGGGAACGGAAGTTGCAAGGTCGTCCGCAGGGACGGGGCATCCGACACATCGATCTGACGGACGTGCAGCCGGCGTCCAGCGAGACTGCCCGGAGGATCAACCGGGATATTGTGCTCGAAATCATCCGCGAGCAGCAGCCCATCTCGCGCGCCGATCTTGCTCGTCGTTCCGGCCTGATGCGCAGCACTGTCTCGCAGATCGTCGAGCAGCTCATCGGCGAAAAATGGGTCCGCGAAGGCGCGCAGGCCACGCCGGCGCGCGGTCGCCGGCCCACCATGCTTGGCCTTAATGAAGACCTGCTCACCATCGCCGTCGACATCCATCCCCGCCAGGCCACCATCGCTACCGTGGATCTGAACGGCCGCCTGCTGGCCCGCGCCAAGGCTCCCATGACGCGCGATCCCGAAGCCTCGACGAAGCTGATCGTCGAAGCCATGCGCCGCCTGTGCGAGTCGGCCGC
>JASHPD010000026.1 GCA_030038315.1 Acidobacteriaceae bacterium | reverse complement strand
TGGTCTACCGCCGCAAGGCGGATGTGGACTATGCCGATGCAAGCGCAGTCAAGGCGGATGTGGATGCGGCCAAGGACTGGACCACCAAAGCTATGGGCGCCCGCAAGGCCAACGAGGAGAAGCAGAACCAGGGTCAGGGCGGCATCGTCATGGACTCGAACGGCAGCATGAAGTAAAAGCCCTCCGGCAACACCCGGACCCGACTCATGCAACGGCCTCCGCCAAAGCGGAGGCCGTTGTTTTTGCCCGCTCTTCCGCAAAAGCCTTGCGGCTTTTTCCTGCCGCAAGGAAGGGAACCAGAAATAGCACGAACCACCACCAATGGTGCGCGAAGCGCGCAGCCCGCCCTGCGCGCAGCAGTGGTATACTTGATTGTGCCCACCCGGTACGTCCAGAACAGACAATTCAATTCAGAGGTCGCACCCATGTCTGCAAAGTATGTCTTTGTGACGGGCGGAGTCGTGTCCAGCTTAGGCAAGGGGCTTGCCGCAGCCTCCATCGGCTGTCTGCTTGAGAGCCGCGGGCTCCGCGTCAACCTGATGAAGTTCGACCCCTACCTGAACGTCGATCCCGGGACCATGTCGCCCTTCCAGCACGGCGAGGTCTTCGTCACCGACGACGGCGCGGAAACCGACCTCGACCTTGGGCACTATGAGCGCTTCACCCACGCGCCGCTCTCGCGCGACAACAACCTGACCACCGGCCGCATCTACGAGCAGATCATCCTCAAGGAGCGCCGCGGCGACTATCTCGGCAAAACCGTGCAGGTCATCCCGCACGTCACCAACGAGATCAAGAACGCCATGCGCAAGGTCTCGTCGAACGGCGCGGACGTCACCATCGTCGAGATCGGCGGTACGGTCGGCGACATCGAATCGCTGCCGTTTCTCGAAGCCATCCGCCAGATGCGCCAGGAACTAGGCCGCGAAAACACGGTCTTTGTGCACCTCACGCTGGTGCCGTGGATCGCCGCCGCGCAGGAGCTCAAGACCAAGCCCACGCAGCACTCCGTCAAAGAACTGCTCTCCATCGGCATCCAGGCCGACATCCTGCTCTGCCGCTCGGACCGCAACCTGGGCCGCGAGATGAAGCAGAAGATCGCCACCTTCTGCAACGTGGAAGAGCGCGCCGTCATCGGCGCAACCACCGTTCCGTCGATCTACCAGGTGCCGCTCAACTTCGCGGAAGAAGGCCTCGACGGCCTTATCCTCAAGTACCTCCACAAGGAAGCGCCCGCGTCCGACATGAGCCAGTGGAAGGCGCTCGCCGACCGCTTCGAGCACCCCAAGGACGAGGTCAAAATCGGCATCGTCGGCAAGTACGTCGAATACGAAGATAGCTACAAATCGCTCAAAGAGGCGCTCACCCACGGCGCGCTGGCGGAAAACCTCAAGCTCAACATCACCTGGATCGAATCCGAGGGCCTCGAAACGCAGAACCTCGACGACCGCAGCTACGAGTCGCAGCTCGAAGGCTTCGACGGCATCCTCGTCCCTGGCGGCTTCGGCAAGCGCGGCATCGAGGGGATGCTGAACGCCATCCGCTACGCCCGCGAGAAAAAGGTGCCTTACTTCGGCATCTGCCTCGGCATGCAGACGGCCTGCATCGAGTTTGCCCGCAACGTCTGCGGCCTCAAGGAAGCGAATTCGAGCGAGTTCGACCCCGCCACGCCGCGCCGCGTCATCTACAAGCTCCGCGAGCTGCTCGGTGTCGAAGAGATGGGCGGAACGATGCGCCTCGGCGCATGGACCTGCGTGCTCACGCCGGACACGCTGGCGTCCAAAGTCTACGGCGGCGCAATGGAGATCAGCGAGCGCCACCGCCATCGCTACGAGTTCAACCGCGAGTACGAAGCGCTGCTGACCGGAGCGGGGCTACGCATCAGCGGCACCACGCCCGACGCAACCTACGTCGAAATTGTCGAGATTCCCGGGCATCCGTACTTCATCGGCTGCCAGTTTCACCCCGAGTTCAAGTCGAAGCCGCTCGAGCCGCACCCGTTGTTCCATGAGTTCATCGTGGCCAGCTATAAGAACCGGCTAACGGGCAAGGGAGCAAGCGAACTCGCTGCGAACGCCGCGCTTTCATCCTGAGTGTTGGTTGTTGTGTCGACCGTAGTCGAGAGCTATTCGGTCACTTATTCAGCAGGTTTAGCAGAAGGCAGGCCCGGCAATGTTCGATGACCTTGATACCGCCGAAAACAAAACAGAAGAAGCGCAAAAAACATCAGAAGGTGAACAGAAATCCTCGTGGTGGATAGGACGCTGGGCTCATGTCATAGCACTGGTGCCTTTCTGCCTAATCTATTTCCCGTTTAGTGAGCGTGCTTGGAGTTGGCAGGTTGCTGTAACCATCTCATATATTGTCTTCATGCTTTGTTGCACCTGTGGATTGGCCTTTCGCGATTCGGATGATTTCTTCGGTAATCTCCAGGTTCCACGATATGTTGCGGGATTACTCATCCGCCAGATTATCGTTTTAGCTCTTGTTAGCCTTGGGGCTTATTTATGGCGCCATGCGATTCCCGCTCTTCCCAAATGGGCCACACAGGAAGGTCGCAGAATATCGCTATGGGACACGGGTGGCATAGTTTTGGTCTATGTGGTGGCCATACGAGAGGCTTCTTGGATGGCGAACAAAATAAAGAGTAAATTTCCCGAGCTTGAAGATTCATTCTGAGGGAAATGCTTCGTCGCATTATCCCAGCAGCACTGCCCCTTTCGTTTTCCCCGCCAGCGCCTTGTCGAATGTCACCAGCGTCAAGCCGGCTGCTTCGGCGAACGCGGCGAGGTAGGCATCGGTCCATGTCTTGGGGGATGCCTGATCTTTCTCGGTGGATGCCCTGAAAATCACTTCGATTCCTGGCGGCTCTTCCAGCAGGCCCGCTGCCCCATCCAGCCGCCATCGTTCATATACCCGCCAGGCTTCTCTTTGCGAATGTGTGGCCTTACCCATCACGCTCTTCGTTGTTAAAAGGCGAAGGAAGCTGAGCTGCGTCTGGCGGCAAAAGCAGAGAATCTCGTTCTCGCCGAGTGATCGATACCACTCCCGTGCCGTGCTGAAGTGGATGTGGTTCGCGGACGAGAGCGCCAGCCAGAAATTAATATCTGGAAGGTATGTAGGCTTCAAGCAACTCTTCCTCTGTGGGGTTGATTACAAAGTTGCCTTTCGACGGAATGATCGGCAGCTTCAGCTTCCGAACTTTTCGCTTCGGTACAGGTTCCCGCGTTTCCCGGTCCAGCCCGCGTACGGCGATCTCGCGGAAGGTTTTGCCCTCCATAACGGCCTTTAGCTTGAGCGCGCGATAGGTCTCATCCGGAATGTCAATGGTGGTTCGCATAGAGCGAGTATGGCATATTTATGTATTTATGCAAATATGCGTGGCGATTGAGGGGTAGTTCTTTGCGGTTTGCTGACCCATTACAATCGTCCTTGTGAGCCAATCCTTTGAAGTCGGCCCGGTGCATGTAGGCGCGGGCAAGTTGTTTTTGATCGCCGGGCCCTGCGTCATCGAGTCGGAAAAGCACGCGCGCTTCATGGCCGAACAGATTCAGCGCATCACCAGCGATCTCGGTGTTCCCTACATCTTCAAAGCCAGCTACGACAAGGCTAATCGCACCAGCGTAAAGAGCTTTCGCGGACCAGGCCTTAAAGAAGGCACGGCAATCCTTGGCCGCGTGGCCAAAGACACCGGCCTGCCCGTGCTCACCGACATCCACGAGCCTGATCACGCTGAAGTTGCTGCTGCGCACGTTGATGTCCTCCAGATTCCGGCGTTTCTTTGCCGGCAGACCGATCTGCTTGTCGCCGCAGGCAAAACCGGCCGCGCCATCAATATCAAAAAAGGCCAGTTCGTCGCCCCGTGGGATATGTCGCACCCGGTCGAAAAGGTGCGCTCCACAGGCAACGAGCGCGTCTTCCTCACCGAGCGCGGAGCCAGCTTCGGCTATAACACGCTGGTGGTCGATTACCGCTCGCTGCCGGTCATGCGCAAAATGGCCCCGGTGGTCTTTGACGGCACGCACTCCGTGCAGCAGCCCTCGGCGGCCAACGGCGTCAGCGGCGGCCAGCCCGAGTTCATTCCTCTGCTGGCCAAAGCCGCTGTAGCCGCAGGCGTGGATGGCTTGTTCCTCGAAGTCCACGACGACCCGGCAAACGCTAAATCCGACGGCGCGAATGCGCTCCGGCTCGACCTGCTCAAGCCGCTGCTCGAAACGCTGCTCGCCATCCACGCGGCAGCGAAGTAAGGGCATCGCTATCCCAGGTCTCCAAAACCGGGAGACCTGGGGCACCCGGATCTTTTGCAGAAGCGGTGTGGGTCAGTGCGGAATTCTGCCTGTATCGGGCGATGGATCAGCAGGACGCATCGCGCCTGATAGCATTCTGCATATGATTTTCTTCCCATCTGCTTCTGCTTTCCGCCGCTTCGCCGTTGCCGGCTGCGGTTTTGTTCTGGCGGTTTCCGTTGTTGCGGCGCAGACCACGATCCAGGTCGCCACAGAGCACGCCCGTATCGATGAGGTTCTGAGCAGCCTGAACCGCGGCCGCTACGTGGGCCAGGTTGCCGTTTCTCCGGATGGCGCGCGCGTTGCGTGGATTGAGAGCGGACGCGACGGCGGCATCCGCGTTGCGCCCATCGGGGATCTCACGAAGGCCGAGCCTATAAACGCGGGCGACCAATGCCATGAGGGCGAGATGACGTGGCGGCCGGATGGCAAGGCGCTGGCCTTCTTTGCCGTCTGCGGCGAGGACAGGCAGGAGAATCTCTATCTCTCGCATCTGGACGGCAACGCGGCTTCGCGGCTGACTGCGC
>JASHPD010000025.1 GCA_030038315.1 Acidobacteriaceae bacterium | reverse complement strand
TGATGACGCGGATTGGAAGATGGCTCATGGTCCCGCTCCCTTTGCGAGAAAAAGCATAGAACGGATCGGGCGGTTTGTGCGCTGCTTTTTTATGGGATGAAATGCGAAGTAAAAAAGAACGGCGCGGAAGATGGCTTCCGCGCCGCACTTTAGGAACCGGTTGCGCCGGTTATTGCGTGACGGCTTCCACGGGAACTTTTGGCGCGCGCAGGTGCGGCGTGTGCGGAGCGGTGGGAGGAATGGGCGGTTCGAAAACGGAGGCATTGGCCGGCGATCCGCGCTTGATGCGCACGTCGCCTACGTCAGTCGAGAGCGTGATCTTTGCCTGGCCTGAGCCGAGAGCGAAATTCACCGTCTTGTTGTCTTCATCGCCCGGCGATGGCATGGGGAAATCCGAGACGATGTCGCCGTTGTGGGTGTGGGCGTTGATGGTGGCCGAGGCGTTGGCGGGCAGCGTCAGCTCGATGTCGCCGTTGCCGCTGTCGTTGCGCGCTTCGATGTCGTAGTTTCCGGCCGGCTCGATGGAGATGTTGCCGTTGCGGTCGTCGATGGAAACATCCCCGGCGATTTCGCCGAGGTCGATGTCTTTCGAGTGCGTGGTGACGCGCACC
The DNA here is from genome assembly GCA_030038315.1 of Acidobacteriaceae bacterium. Lineage (GTDB taxonomy): Bacteria > Acidobacteriota > Terriglobia > Terriglobales > Acidobacteriaceae > Telmatobacter. The sequence continues at coordinate 14,430 of JASHPD010000025.1, read as the reverse complement.
TGGCCCCTGGCGCCGGTTACACGCAGGTCGTCGTCGTCGAGGGTCATGTCGCCGGTGAGGTCGCCGAGCTCTAAATCCGTGACGGAGGTGTGGAGGTGCGTGCCGCCGATGAGGTTCTCAAAGTGCACGTCGCCGAAGACGTCGCCGTTGACGGTGATGGTGCCTTTGACGTCGGAGAGCGTGAGGTCGTTGCAGCGGCCGTCGGCGGTAATGTCGCCGGTGATCTGGTGGGCGGAAAAATCGCCGCGGTCGTTGGTGAAGTGAACCTGCACGGAGCCCTGAATTCCGCTGAGCTGCACGTCGCCGTGGGCGGCGGAGATGGTTGCGCCCGCGCCGAGGCCGGAGGCCGCGACGTCGCCGTGGCCTGCGTTGACGGCGATGGCCGCCGATTTAGGAACAACGATGACGAGGTTGACGCGGCCATTGTTGCTGGCGTCGGTCTGGACGGAGACGGCGTTGCCGCTGACGCGGACGTGGGCCTGTTCGTTGCTGAAAATCTTCTGCGCCTCGGAGTCGGAGCCGGCAAAGGCAACCTGGTGTGCCTGCACCTGCACGTTGTGCGCGTCGCTGGCGGTGATGCTGACGTCGCCGCGCGGGTTATCGATCTGGATGGTTGCGTTGGCCGGGACCTGGGTGTTCAGCACCTGCTGGTCCTGGTCGTGCTGCGGCTTGCCGAAGACATTGAAGAAATCGCTGTTGTCGCCACCCCAGCTTGAGCGTAGGTCGTTCCAGTGGTTGGCTGTGGCGGCCAGGACGCCGAGAATGGCCAGCAGGATGATGAGGCCAACAAAGCCGCCGCCGCGGCGCACGGGCGCGTCCCGGCGCTGGTCAAAGGCCCACTCGGCGAGCATGGCGAGACCGGCGCCGATCATCAGCAGCGGCCACCAGTGACCGTACCAGCTCCAGAACTGGCCGGCGTCCATGCGGCCGGTGACGATGAGAAAGCCGATGACGCCGATGGCGATGAGAATCAGCGGGCCGACAACGGAGGGCACGCGATAGTATTGCGCCCTCCACGCATGGCGCTGCGCTTTCCATGCGTCGCGCTGGGCGCGCCATGCGGCTCGCTGCTGGTCACGGTAGGCGCGCCACTGCGACCGCGGATCATACGGCGGCTGTTGCGGCGGAGGAACGGCGCTCATGGCTGGCCTCCTCCATTCGCGCCCCGGTGCGTGATTTCATCGCCGTGCACGGGAACGATGGAAGTCTCCGGCGCGGAAGCCGCGGCCGATCCCGAAACCGGTCCCGATGCCGGAGGCTGCGGCGCTCCCGGATAGGAACCCGGATATGGGCCGGGGTACGAGCCTGGATACGAACCCGGATAAGGCGGCTCCTGCATTTCGTCCTGAGCGAGCGCAGCGCGCTCCGCCAGCAACAGCACGCCCCACAGGATGAGAAAGAGCGGCCAGGCATAGCCCCAGCGCAGGATGTGCGCCTGATCGAGCAGGGCGATGATGCCAATGAGCAGCAGAAACGCCGGTCCGCGCAGCCTGCGAATGAGAATGTAACGGTTCATCGGGGACCTCCCCTGGTATCACCCACGCGGCGCACGATCATCCACGCGCCCAGGGCGATGAGAATCAGCGGCCAGCCATAGTCAATGATGTGCTCGGTGATGTAGCCCATCTGGTTGAAGAGAAAGATGAGGCCGAGCGCGATGAGAACAATCGCGCCGACCGGCTCCTTGCGGCGCCAGTAAGGCGGCGGCACGGGCGGAACCGGCGGGATGCCGGGATTTGGACCCGGATTCGCGCCCGGTTGCGTGTAGGGAACCTGCTGGTACGGAGCCTGGTACGCTCCCGATGCGGGCGGCGCATACGGACCCGGATTTGCGCCCTGACTCGCGCCCTGACCCGTGCCCGGATTCGGCGCTGCCGGGCCGGATTGAGTTCCAAAAGGCGCTCCGGGTTGTGCTCCGGGTTGCCGTGGCGGCGTCTGCGGAGGGTGCCCGCTGAGGTTGAACCAGTTGCCGACCTCGTTGATGCCGAGCGGGTCAGGCACCGGCTGGCCGTCGCGGCGCGCGCGGGCCGTGTGATACGCCTCGAAGGCCTGGTAGAGAACCCACGCGGCGATAAAGAAGCCAAAGACGTCATAGCGATTCGCCAGGCTGACCAGCACGACGAAGATGATGACGTGGACCAGCCCTTTGAAGAACTGGCCGTTGTACATGGCGCCCACGCCGGGGATGAGGCCGAGAATGCCCGCCGCGACCGGGTTTGGCTCCGAGGGCGCTGGCGCGCCGGCGGGCGGAGCGACCCGCTGCCAGGCGGCCGCGCACTGCTCGCAGAAGATCTGGCCTCCCACACCGTGGCGTACGCATTGCGCGCAGAGGGGCTTGCCGCAGTTCTGGCAGTAGGCCGAGGCCGTGGTGCCGCTATGGTTTACGCAATCCATTCCGTGCTCCTTTCCCCTGCCTTTCCGAAGCCTCCGGAATGAGTCTCGCCGAAGTGTGCGGGCCCGTTGTGCAGTGCATGGTTCAGTTCGTTGTACGGTTGAAGAGATGATTCAACAAAATCCGTGTCATCGTAAGCCGGTTCGACCGATTGCTGAGGAGGGTTCACACGCGAACCTCCGTCCTTCTGGCCCGGCGTGTGCTTCGACTGGCCCCCGCCGGCGGGCGGCTGCGGTTGCTGTTCGTCCTGCGTGGACTCGCGCAGCTCGCGCATCCGCGTCTGCACCTCGTAAACAAAGCGCAGGTGGTCGTAGTAGCGGATCAATGGCGTCGAAGCCACGGCGAACTGCCGCTGCATGTAAGAGCGCACGGCGTTGGGCCGCAGGCTGGCCAGGCGCAGGTCCGTGAGCTTCACGCCCGCCAGGTTCAGCGTGAGCGCGATCGAGAAAAAGGCCATTGCGGCCGTCATCATCAGGCGCGGCTCGGCAAAGCGGCGGATGAAGCCCATAAAGCCCGGCCGCTGCCACGGTTGCGGCATGGCGACTACACCGCTGGCCAGAGCGGGCTGCATCGGGTGCGGCAGCAGGCCAAAGCCGGTTGCCTGACGAGACTCGAATCCAGGGCCAGTCGCAGCCAGAATCTTGTCTAGCAGCCCGGCGGGAATTTCCGGCTCGGTCGAAAGGTAATCCAGCCACTCGCGGCCGCGCTTTGCCTCCTCGTAGAGCGCGGAGCAGGCCGGGCAGGTGGCCATGTGGCTGGTAAAGAAGCCTTCGTCCTCCGCGCGCAGACGGCCGTCCAGCGCGTCGGCCAGAAGCGTCTCCCACTGCCCGCAGGCGGGGGAGGCCGGAATGTGAGTCTGGTTCGCCATCACATCACCTCCCGTTGATTACGTTCGAGCAGCCGGGCAAGTTCCGCCCTGCCGCGGCTGATGCGGCTCTTGACGGTCCCTTCCGGGATTCCGAGAACCTGTGCAATTTCTTTGTAATCCATATCCTGCAGGTCGCGCAGGATGACAGCCTCGCGCAATTCGGTGGAAACCTTCGCAAGTGCCGCCTGGACCATCTTTCCAAGCTCTTTTTTCGCGGCCAGGTCGTGTGGCGAGGCGTCCCGCGAAACGAGACGATCCACCGGTTTCAGCTCCTCCGCATCGTTCCAACCCTCGTCGAGCGATCCGGTTGTGCGGAGGTTTTTTGTCCGGCGGAAATTGTCCACCAGCAGGTTGCGGGTCATGGTGGCGATCCACACCTGCAAACTGCCGCGGGCAGTGTCAAAGCTGCCCAGATTCGAGTAAATCTTGAGGAAAACATCCTGCGTCAGGTCTTCGGCGTCGGTCACCGAGCCGGTAAAGCGGTAGCACAGTCCGTAGACGCGCCTGTGATGCGCCCGCACCAGCTCGGCCCACGCGACGGAATCTCCATCGAGGCAGCGGCGGACGGTTTGCGGCCAATCGGTCTCCAGAGCTCTCACCTCCCCGCCGCGCGGGCGGGCATCGGAACCCACTCCAAAGGAAGTGCGCGCGTTCGGACGAGCCTCACCGCTCTTTTCCCCGCCGGCATTCGGGCCGGCGGTGCGGGCGGCTTTGCCACGCCAGCCGAGGCCGGTCCGCTCCTTGCGGGCGGAGGGTACGGCTGCGGGGAAGCTCCAGTTCAATGTACCAACGCACTGCATGGGGGGCTATACGCAAAGGCAAAGCCAATAGTTCCCAAGGAGTTTCCTGCTTCGTTTCGGTGCGGTTTTTGGCGATTTTTTGTGGATTGGCGGCGGGAAGACGCGGCAATGCCGGAGGGTCTGGAGTCGCTGCTGAACCTGGCGTTTCCGGTGCCGACGCAATCGCTATTCGAGCAGCGAAGGCAGGTCGCGGCCGCCGTAGACGATGCGCTCAATGCGGATGGCATTCTCTTCCACGGCATAGAGAAGCACATAGCGATCCACCACGGCCAGCCGCAGATCTTCCCCGAGTTCATGCCGAACCCGGTAAAGCCGGGGATTCGCAGCGATTCGCCGCAGTTTCTCACGAATCATGCGAGCGAGCCTGTCCGCGCGAGCTGGACTGTATTCGGTTGCAAATTCAAGAATCGCGTTAAGATCGCTTTCAATCCGCTGCGAGAAATTGAGCTGCATCGTCAGCGAGCGCTTGTCTGCCGGGTAAAGCCAGGGTATTTTCGCCCAAGCCGCTCGAAGACTTCATCGGGATTCACGCCGGGCGATTTATCGGCGCGAGCTTCCTTCCAGATTCGCCGCAAATCGTCGAGACTGTTGGCCTGCGGCAACCGTTTGCGGCTCCAGTCGCGCAGAGCCTCGCGCACCACCTCGCTTGATGAGGCGTATTCGCCGGATTCGACCGCTTCCCGCACCCGTGAAACCATCTCCGGCGGCAAAGCAACGCTGATTTTTTCAACCGAGGGCATGGGATGCTCCTGGTAGGAATTCTTCCTACCATAGTAGCACGGCATCAATGCCGCTGGAAGAAATCCGGGTGCACCGGGTTTTCGAAGAGCGAGGCGTCGCGGGTCACAATCGTCAGCCCGGACGGCGTGACGAAGTAGCGCTTTTTGTCTTCGACCGGGTCGTAGCCGATCACCGTGCCCTCGGGGATGTTGACGTTGCGGTCGATGATGGCGCGGCGGATGCGGCAGTGGCGGCCGATGTTGACGTGCGAAAAGATGATGCTCGAATCCACCTGCGAGTAGGAATTGACGCGCACGTCCTGGGAGACGATGCAGTTGGAAATCTGCGCGCCGGAGATGATGACGCCTGCCGTGACGATGGAGTTTGTCGCCGAGCCGGTGCGGCCGGGCTCGCCGAAGACGAATTTGACCGGCGGGTACTGGCGCACGCGGGTGCGGATGGGCCACTCGGTGTCGTAGAGGTTGAAGGTCGGCGAGACGGAGCAGAGGTCCATGTTGGCGTCGTAGTAGGCGTCGAGCGTGCCTACGTCGCGCCAGTAGAGCGCCTGCTGCTTGTTCTCATCGACAAAGCTGTAAGCCACCATCTTCTTTTTGCCGAGCAGGCTGGGCAGGATGTTGTGGCCGAAGTCGTGCTTCGAGTCGGGGTCTTCGGCATCGGCGATGAGCGCCTTCAGCAGCACGTCGGTGTTGAAGATGTAAATGCCCATCGAGGCGTCCACGGCGTTGGGATTAAAGGGTGAGCGGAACTCCGTGGATGCGGGCTTTTCCTGGAAGCCCTGGACTTCGCCGTTCTGCGCGACCTCGACGACGCCGAAGCGCGAAACCTCGTCGGGCGGGATGGGCAGCGTGGCCAGAGTGATCTCGGCATTCATCTGCTGGTGGTGCTCGAGCATCCGGCTGTAATCCATTTTGTAGATGTGGTCGCCGGAGAGGATGATGATGTGCCTGGGCTGCTCGGCGCCGATGGAGTAGATGTTCTGGTAGACAGCGTCGGCGGTGCCCATGTACCAGTTGGCGCCGGTGCGCTGCATGGGCGGCAGCAGCTCAAAGAACTCGCCCAACTCCTGCGCCACCGCGCCGGACCAGCCTTCGCGGATGTGGCGGTTGAGCGAGAGCGCCTTGTACTGCGTGAGGATAAAGACCTTGCGGAGGCCGGAGTTGATGCAGTTGGAGAGCGTGATATCGATAATGCGGTAGTGGCCGCCGAAGGGAACGGCGGGCTTGGCGCGGTCCCTGGTCAGTGGAAAAAGCCGTTCCCCCGCGCCGCCCGCCAGCAAAACTCCAAGCGTATCCTTCATCCCCGTGATCCCCACTTCTTCCGCTTTTTATGCAGCGCGCCGGGATGTTGATGCTCCCGGAGAGCGCTGAACGGCTAACAATATCACACGGAGATGCACTGCTGCGTCAATCAGGGCAGCTTTTCGCTATTAGCTTGAACTGCCGCGCCGAAAGATGGCGCAAAATAAAAACGCCGCGAGATCACCACTCGCGGCGTTGATGGTTTCAGGCGACGAAGGCGCGGTTGCCTGAACGGCCAGCTCAGCGCTTCTTCTTGAACTTGTACTCCATGCCGACGGAGATGCCGAAGTTCCAGTTGTTGTGGCCGCCTTCGGGCGAGATGTTCGTCGCGTAGTTGGTCGAGTAGCGTGTGTAGAGCGCGTCGGGTGTAACGCGGAAGACCCAGTGCGCCGAGCGGTTCAGGTCAAAGTGGCCGCCGAAGATGGCCGCCGGGGCAATCTGGGTGTTGTAGAAATCCACCAGGGAAGGCGGCTGTCCGCGCAGGTCGCGCTCGAAGTCGCCGTAGGACCCGCCGACGAGTACATGGGCGATGAGATCGCCGTGCTTGTTGTGTGGCCCAAGCCACTCGGGGCCGGCAGCCAGCATGTACTGGGCGACGAACGGGCCGTCGATGCTCTCCGAAATGCCTTGGCTGTTCACAAAGACGTTGGGCGCGGCGCCGCTGGTGCCTGCATAGCCGCGCGCCGTGCCTTCAATGCCCCAGTGCTTGCTGAGCCAGTAGGAGCCTTCGAGGTCGAGTCCGCCGAGGTGCGCGCCCTGCGTAAGCGTGGGGCCGGCCATGATGTGGCCGTACGCCAGGCCGAGCGAGACGTCGAAGCGGTTGTCATAGCGCACGCCGGCCAGCGGATCGATGGCGACGTAAGCCGGCTCGGCCTGCGCGTCCGGCGCTTGCACGGTGGCGGGCTGTTGGGAGGACGAAGACGACTGGGCCGAATCCTGGGCCGGAGCCGCAGCGGCGGCGCACAGCGCCAGGGCGGCGAAGGCAATCGAAGCAGAAAAACTTACTCGGAAATGCATCGTTTTCAGATTACAGGACCGTGCCGAGGCGGGACAACGCACGGCAGCAGTTTTGACGCCCCCGGAGGGCTAAGGCGAGCAGCTTTCCGCCCAGCGGGCGTAGACGAGGTAGCGCGCGGTTTTGACGGTTTCGATGGCATCGATGGTCCAGCGCATGGCAGCGGAGTAGGGCTCAAGCGGCGGCGCGGCGTGGGTGTGCCAGTCGAAACGGAGCTGGGCGGGCAGATGGCTGAACAGGATGCCGGCGCGCGGCAGGTGGTACGGGCTGGAGACGACTTCGGCGGAGGTCCAGCCGTGCTGGTGCAGGATGCGCGCCGAGTAGCAGGCGTTCTGGAGGGTGTCCAGCGCCTGCGGCTCAAGGTAGATGGCCGATGCGGGGACGCCCTGCGCCTGGGCTACGCGGGCCATGGACTCGGCCTCTACAAAATGGTCGTGCGCCGCGCCGCCGGTGAGGATGAGCCGGGGCGCAACGCCGCGGTCGTACTCGCGGACGGCCTCGGTGACGCGGGCAAGCTGTCTAGGCGTGGGGTTGCCGTCGCTGTCGGAGGGGGTGCCCAGGACGATGATGGCGTCGAAGCGGCTGGCGGTGGTATTGCCAACGGGAGCAAGGGCGCGGGCCAGCACGGCCCAGAGAACGATTGCGGCAAGAGCCAGCGCGCCGGCAAGAATCCAGCGCAGGCGCGACGGGCGGCGCTTCTTTTTTCGCGGGGAGAACTTCAATATGGCCTCTTTCTCCACTTTTGATTTTAAGGAGCGTGAGAGGGAGCAGTGGCTACTGCAAGCTCTTTTCAAACACGGCGGAGGTCTTTACGAGCTGGTAGCCGTCGCGCTGATAAAAGCGGTGCGCATCCTGGCGCTTGGCCTGTGAGCGAACGCGGACAATGAACAGTCCGTGGTTTTGCGCCCAGTCTTCAGCGGCCTGGCAGAGGCGGCGGCCGATGCCGCGTCCGCGAAAGTCTTCCTCCACAACCAGTCCGCCGAGAACGGCCATGTCGCACGATTGCAGGTGACGCTCGATGGCAACGTCTATCCAGCCAACAAGCCTGCCATCGAGAATGGCAGCAAAAGCTGTCCGTTCCGTGGCGTGAAGAAGCTGCTCGATTCTTGGAAGCAGGTCCGACGCGGAACATGGATAGCCCAATTGATTGTTCAGGCCGGCAACTGCATCAGCATCGTCGGCACTGAGCGGACGGATGGTGAACTCGCCTATCATGCTTTGAGTTTAGAGCAAATTCAGAGTCACGGTGCAGAAGTGAAAATCGTGCAAAGCGCCGTTTTCTTCCACCCCAACGAGCAAAGATCGCTCGTTGGGGACCCCGGTTAAGGAAAACGGCACTCCACTGCATCAACTTGAATGCGTGACGAAAGAGGCCGCGGCGCAATCCGAAATTCTTAGCCCAGGTGCAGGGCTTCGCCCCAGCCGGACAGAACGAACTCGTTCAGCTCCTTGCGCGTGCGCGGGCTCACTTCCTGGTGGAGCATCTGCTCGTTGGGCAGCGTGGCGGGCTCACCCTGGTAGCCAAGCGCGATGGCCGCGCCGACGTGGTACTCCTCGGGGATGCCGAAGACCTCGCGCGCCTTGGCGTGGTCCACGCCGGCCATCTGGTGCGTAGCCAGGCCGAGCGCGGCGGCCTGCAGCGTCAGGATCGCGGCCGCCGCGCCCAGGTCGTAGAGCGCCGAGCCGTTGTGCGCGTTGTTATGGGTGAAGTGGGTCTTGGTGATGCCGAGAATGAGCACCGGAGCCCTCGAGGCCCAGAGCTGGTTGAACTCCCAGAGCGAGCCGAGGATCTTCGCGTAAGCCTCCGAGCCCTGCTTGCCGACGAGAAAGCGCCACGGCTGCTCGTTATAAGAAGACGCGGCCCAGCGGACGGCCTCGAAGATGGTCTTCAGGTCGGCGTCGCGGACGGGCTTTTCGGCAAAGGCGCGCGGGCTCCAGCGGTGGAGCACAACGGGGATGACGTTTGCGGCCTCCGGGGCCAGTTTGAGCTTGTGAACTTCCGTGGCGGAAAGGGTCATGGGAAAGAGTGCTCCTGAATTGTTTTATCGAATGGTTGTTGTGAGGAATAATTACCTGCATTTTGTTGGATTGCCGCTGCGGCTTCAGGGATTCTGAAAGCTCAAAAAGTTTTTGCTTCGTAACAGGGCACGACTTCAGTCGTGCCGAAAAGACCCGAAAACCGGCTGGGCTTTAGCCCCTGCTCGCAAATCTACCCATTACCGAAAAATTCCGGAAAGTTAACCGGAAGAGTTCCGCGCGCGGCTTTGCCCGCTTGTCATGCGGCCTGGAAGCGCGTATAGATAAAGGGGAAGGGCAGTAGTACGCGCTGCCCATGAAAGCGAGGTGCGTCTTCAGCAGGAACCCTGGTTCGCTGGCGATCGACGTTCCCCCGTCGGAGACCTCCCGGTGGCGCGCGGTGGCGCGCGTGCTGCGAAGTCCACTGGACGCAATCGTTTCCGCCGTTTATCCCACCTCGTGCTCCCTCTGCGGCACTCCTTTGCCGCGTCTTTCCGCTGCGCCAATTTGCGATATCTGCTGGACGGAGATGCCTCTGCCCGCCGGGGAAAGCTGCGCTCTCTGCGGCGACCGGATCGATCGATCGAGTTTGGATTTTCCTGATAAGAAGGCGGCCAGTCAGGCTTACCCCGCGCAGGCTCACTGCCGCGCATGTTCAATGGCTCCGCCGCCCTTTGAACGGGCGGTTTTTTACGGCCTCTATCGCGGCAGGATGCGCGAGGCAATCCATGCGCTGAAATACGACCGCATCTCGCCGGCGGCGAAGCGAATGGGCGGAATGCTTGCCGAAGCTGTCGCGCAGCTTTACGGCCATGCGCCTGATGAGCTGCTGGTCCTTCCTGTGCCGCTGCACCGCCGCCGCCACGCCACGCGCGGCTTTAACCAGACGCGGCTGCTCGCTCGCCATGCCATCGCGGCGCTGCGCAAGTCGCATCCGCGCTGGAAACTGACGCTCGCGCCGCGCACGCTCATTCGCACGCGCGATACGGTGAGCCAGGCCGGCCTGACGCCACGGCAGCGGCGCATCAATGTACGAGCGGTTTTTCGCGTCTCCGCACCGGAAGCGGTCAAGGGCAAACACATTCTGCTGGTGGACGATATTTTGACCACCGGAGCGACGGTCCGCGCGGTCGCAATGGCGCTCAAGCGCGCAGAGGCCGAATCCGTCTGGGTGGCCACGCTGGCCCGCGCGCGGCGCGACCGCGACGATCTTCCTTTTTCGTACGCAAGTGAATCTTCCATCGGAAGGCCTTTTATGCAAGACGGGGCTGGGCCGATGGAAACCGCAGGCATGTTTTTATCCGGTTCCCCATCATCCACCTGAAGAGGAAAAACGCGATGTCCCTGGGAAAAGCCATGATTCATGCACGGAAGCAGAAGTCGATTGCGAGAGTTGCGGCGGCCGCGCACGCGAGCGAGGCGGTATCGCCGGCGCACTCGAACCATATACTGCAGATGCCGGTGCTGGTGCTGAACGCATCTTATGAGCCGATCAACATCTGCGGCGCGCGGCGGGCGCTGGTGCTGGTGCTCAAGGGTATTGCGCGCACGGAGGAGGAGCACGGCCTGACGCTGCACGCGCAGCGCAGCCACGTGGCCATGCCTTCGGTGATCCGTCTGCTCGAGTACCGCAGGATTCCGCACCAGACGCGGGCGCTCTCGCGCAAAAACATCCTGCTGCGCGACCGCAACACCTGCCAGTACTGCGGCGTAGTACTGCCTGCGAACGAGCTGACGCTCGATCACGTGATTCCGCGCTCGCGCGGCGGCAACTCGACGTGGGAGAATCTCGTGGCCTGCTGCCACGCCTGCAACCGCCGCAAGGGCAATCGGCTGCTGCATGAGCTGGACGACATGAATCTGATGCGCGAGCCGAGAGCGTTCTCGCTGCACACCAGCCGGCAGATCATGCGGATGCTGGGGCGCGGGGATGACCGGTGGCGCAAGTATTTGTTCTATTAGGGATTAGGGAACAGAAAACCACCCCTAGTTGCGCAATTTGTCCATCAGTGCAACGAGTATTCGGCTGACTTCCTGCGATAAATGTTCTGCTTGGTTACGCGGTTCTTTTGCGCCCAAGTTCAAGGCGCTGGCAATGGTGAGTTGGGTTTGTACTTCGAAAATCGAACCGCGAGCGTGGCCAAGAAACAAATTTTTATAAAGTTGAGAAAAGCACATAGTACATAGATGCGGTCAGAGCGCTGGTAAGTGCCCTGTTCCCTAATTCCTGCTTTACTGCGGCTTCTTCTGCTGCTGCGCATTCGGATTTTGTAATGTCTGGCCGTCGTAGATGATGGTGGAGGTCGAGCCGAAGCGCTTGTAGTCGGTGTATTTGATGATGTCGCGGACGTGCACGTCCTCGGACATGTAGCCGTTGCCGCCGGCAAAGTGCAGGATGCCTTCGGCGCGCGTATACACCGGAAACCAGTAATGGCCGTCGATCTGCTGGCGCCAGGTCATAAAGGGTGGGTGCAGGTCCTGGTGGTTCCTGCGCGTATCGTCGGGAACCATGCGGCCGTTGGTGACGACAATCTGTAGCTCTTCCGAATCAACCCAGATGCGGCCGTCGAGATACCGCTTGCCTTTTTCGATCTGCTTGGGGCTCACGTCGAAGACATAGCAATCGACCTCATCCACGCGCTGTTTGCCGACATATTTGACGTTGTACAGGCCGACATCGGCGGTGGTGAGCACGAAAGGATAGCCCTGCTGAATGTCGGACATGTCGCTTTCCGTCATGATGATCTGCTTGAGCGTGTTCTCAGGAGCGTAGACGACGTGCTCGGTGCGTTTGCCGGAGGGATCGAAGACAACGTCGGTGACTTGGTACCATTCGCCGGAGACCTTGTTGTCGTCGTCCACTTCCTCGACCTTGGCCATGCGGCGGTAGGTGTAGTGATCGAGCGCTTCCTTAAATAAGGTTTCCTGGGCGGCGAATTTCTGGATGATCTGCTCGGGCGGGATGGGCGGCGGCGTTAGGTCCATGCGGCCGAAGCCGGCGTCGAGCGGCATGGCCGTAAAGCTGTCCTGGTCCTGCGCGGCGCAGGGCAGCGCGGCCGCGGCGAAGCAAAGCGCGCCGGCGAGAATCACAACGGCCCATTGGGAAGTGTTTTTCATTGTTATCTTCACGCGGAACTCCTATAGCATTTTCCGGATTGGTGTAAACCGAAGCCGCAACAGCCAAGTGGATTTTCCTCAAAGAAAATCCACCTTCCCTTTCGCCGAAAGTTCACAGCATTCCGGAAAATGCCTTAATTCCTATTGTGATCCAGCGCGCTACTTTCCGCTTATGGATTTAGACGCGCCAGTACCGGCGGATGGCACAATGGGAGGGACACAAGGGCGCTTTCATGCAGGATGAATACCAGATACCGGCATTTGTGCTGACGCTCCTGCTGTTGCCGGGGCTTGGCTATCTCGCCGCGCGCTTCCGCGACCGGCGCGCCATGCTGTGGTGCGTGGGGCTGGCGCTGGCGGTGGTGCGCATGGCGCAGCACTACCAGGGGCTGATCTTCTGGAATTTCTCCAATGAGCACGCGCATCCGTGGTTCGCCACGGCGGGAGTGGTCTGCATCCAGATCGGCTCGGTTCTGTTTGCGATGTCGCTGGCTCCAGCGTACGTCAAGGTGGGCCATTTCCGCCTTTCGCTGCCGATTCTCTACGTTCTGCCGGTGGTCGTCTACTCTGTGCTGTACGTTGGCGTATTCCACCAGCAGGATCTGCATGGATGGGGGGAAGCTGTTTTTCCGGCGCTGGCGCTGTGCGCCTCGGCGCTTGCCCTGCTGTGGGCGCTGCGGCTGGATCTGGATGCGAGCAGCGAGATTCCGCGCATCAGCATTCTCGTCTTCGCCATCATCCTTATCCTCCGGGCCGTGTGGATATATATCCGCTTTGGGCCGGGCGGAATGCTGATTTACGCCGAGTCCGCGGCACATTTTATGACGGCGGTGCTTCTGGTTCTGCTGGGCCGGCGCTTTTCCCCAGGCATTGTGCTTGGCGCGCTGGGCTTTACGGCCTGGGCGATCACCATCGTTGCCCAGTACCCGTTTATTGCTCCGCATCCGGATCTGGTGCTGGTGATCCATCGGTGTGAGGTGATGGGCAAGGTGGTAGCCGCGCTTGGCTTGATCCTTGTGGCCCTAGAGGACCAGCTAGCGAAAAACCAGGCAATAGCCGAGCGCGAGCGGCGCGTGCGGCGCGAGATGGAAGCCTACGCGGGAATCGTGCTTTCCGGCGGCCGCGTGGAGATGCTGGACCAGGAATCGGGCCATGCTTGCCAGCTCGTGGCCCGGTTCAGCCGTTTTTCGCGGGTTGCGATGTTGCTGCAGAAGCCGGACGGGCATTTCCGGCTGTGCGGTTCGGCAGGAATCGACGGTGCCACGGCCGCGGCGCTCGATGCCATGGCCGGGCGCATCTGCGCCGCGGCGTTTCTTCCGGCCGGCTCACAGCGGGAGCAGCTCTTTCACTCCGAGACCGTGCGCACGGATTTCGAGCCCTGGCTGGTTCCGGGCGACGACCTTCGCAGCCTGCACTTTACTTCGGCGCTGGCCGTGCCCATGCGCGCACAAGCCGTGACGGAAGGCGCGCTGCTGCTGGACGGCATCCGAGGGAGCGAGCCGCTGGTGGTGGACGATCTGCTGCCGGTAGAGATTCTGGCGGCGCGCCTGCAGACGGTGCGCGGCCGGACGCGGATGCAGGAGCAACTGATCGATGCCGAAAAATACGCGGTTCTGGGACAACTGACCAGCAACGTCTCGCAGCAGTTGAACAATCCGCTGACGGTAATCCTGGGCTATGCTTCGCTGCTGGCCGAGTCTGCGGAACCGAATGCCGGCCTTGCCGCGGGCGGCCACAAGGCCGCCGCGGCGATTCTGGCCTCGGCGCGCTCGATGCGGGCGACTCTCGAAAGCCTGGAGCGCGTGGTGCGCGCGCGCAGCGGGCCGCTCGCGGCGGTGAGCGTGGCCGAGCTGCTGGCTGATATGGAGCAGCTTTATCGCGCGGAGTTCCAGCGCCGTTCCATCGAGTTCCGGCTGAGCGTGGCGCCGCATCTTCCGCCGGTGGTTTGCCAGCCGCAGCCGCTGCGCCAGGCAGTGCTGCACAGCTTGCAGTTTGCCATGGCCGCGGTGGAGACGGGCGCGCGCAACGGCCGCCGCGTGCGGCTGGAGGCCACGTCGGAGGGAAATCATGTGCAGATTCTGGTGGCGCACAGCGGCGCCGGCTTCGAGCATCCGGAGCGGGCCTTTGATCCGGTGGGAGCGGGGCAAAGCGCCGGGCTTGGGTTGAGCCTTTGCGCATCGATT
>JASHPD010000290.1 GCA_030038315.1 Acidobacteriaceae bacterium | reverse complement strand
ATTTTTCCCGCGAAGAAGTAAACCGGCTTCTCGCACCGCGAAAACACGACAAGAAACCCTCGATTCAATAGCCCGAGGCCATCCAGCCGGTGCTTAAACGAAGCGTCCAGCTATTTTTAGCTGGACACTTCGCCAAGCTGAGTAAGCACCGCCCCAGGCACCGGTCAACTGTCAAGTGGGGAGGGTTGGACGCTTACGTACTAGAAATCGTATCGTAAAGAGAACTGCTGCTTGCGCGACTGGACTAACTGCGAGCTGTAAACTCCAAACCCCGGACCGCTCGTGACAAAATTATTGAATGCTCCGAGACTGCTGTTGGGATTGTCATCGAATCGGGTGGAATTGGTGAAATTGAACACTTCCCATGAAAAGCGGACACGCTGGTCGCGCGTGGTGCGCCAGGACTTCGATAAGCTCGCATCCGGCTCGAAATAGCCGTCTCCACGGAATTTATTGCGCTCTCCGGCTTCTCCGGGATACGGGTAACGCAGCGGATTACCGCTGGCGATGCCGTTACTGAGCGCATTGGGATCGGCGAACGCCTCGGGCAGACCATTCAGCAGATGCCGGTGCATTTTGATCGGGCCTGTCTGAACAACCGCACTCGTCCATAGAAAATTCGTGGAATAGGATTCCGGGGCGTAAACGGTGAAAGGCAATCCGCTCGACCAGCGAACAATGCCCGAGAGCGTCCATCCCCCAATAACAGCATTGACAATGCGGTTCGTTCCGGCGCCAAACTCTTTGTCGTGCCCAAATGGAAGTTGATAGATGGCGTTCCCGGAAATCAGGTTGCGGACGTCGAAATCTGAAACGGCGCGATTCAGGCGCGGTTTGAAGCTGTTGTAAATCCTGCTGAAGGCTGCGCCATTGCCGCCCGCGCGCTCCGCGTCCGATCCTAGATCGAGAGATTTCGCCAAGGTATAGCTGGCGGTGAAGTTCAGGTTGGAGCTCGCGACTTTGCGTACGGTGAGCTGCAAGCCGTTATAGTCGCTGGTGCCGATCGAATCCCAGGCGTAGAGGCCTGAGAATTGTCGCTGATAGTACCGTGTTGTCACATTGCCACTGGCATCAGCGTACGGACCGCAGCCCAATCCACCCTCGCTGGGGAGGCAATAGGCGTCCAGCACAAGCAGGGCAGAGGTTTCATTCCCCACCAAGGCTTCCTGTTGGTAAATATTTGTATAGATATTCTGCGTCGCGCTCATCGCGCTCGTCTTCAGGTAAGGGAACATGTCCTCCCAGTATGGAATGGACTGGACCGTATTCGCCCCCGCATAAGCATCTTTGGCCAGAAGGGTTCCGGCCTGGAAATAATCCATGCCGGATTGGGGGTCGACCAGATCGAGCGGCTCAGCGAGATCGAGTTGCTGAAGCAGGTGCCGTCCGAAGGTTCCGATGTAATCTGCCTCGACGGACAGGTTATGCGGTAATTCGCGCTGAAGGGAGAGATCCGTGGCTATGGTGTACGGAGTCTTGAGGCTATTGTTGATACCCCAGGCGAGCGCGAGACCCGTGGCAACATTATTCGGCGGCGTGTAGGGATACGATACGGAGGAGGGAATCGTTACCCCTTGAAGCGGCGGCACGTTGGTGAGGCCGGTAAAACGAGGCACGTCCGCTATGGTGTACTGATTGGCGGCGTTTTGTAGCGTGGTCGACAAACCATAGGATCCCTCCTGGGTAAACGCATCGACTATCCCCTCACCGAAGTTGTCATAGTAGATGCCGGCCCCGAGCCGGATAGAGGTTTTGGAGTTCAGCGCATACGCCAGGGCCACTCGTGGAGCGATATTGTTCCATGGCATATTCCAGTAAGGGCTCCCACCGCGACCCTGACCGGAGGGAGCAAAGAGGAGGTCCGGCTGATCGGTGATGCCCTTAGCCGCATCGGCGGCACGGGTCAGAAACCACTGATTCGTATTGACAGTTGGCTGGACTTGTTGGCCGTTGGTTTCATACGGAGCTTGCTGAAATAGTTGACGGATGCCGAAGGTAAGAACCAGATTTCGCCTGAGCCGCCACTGGTCCTGCACATAGTACTCAAATTGATGAGCGAGGAAATTCAGCGGAGTGTAGGCTCCCTCAGGCAACGTAGTGCCTGAGGTGCCGCCGGGATTCACCTGGAAGTTATACCGTCCGGTCACCTGAGGAATCAGTCCCGTCACCGTCACGGCTGCCACGTTGTAGCTGCTATAGAAGCTTTCATTGACTGCCGGATAGCCGTATCCTCCGGGGTCAAGCGGTCCGCCTGTACCCGCAATGACTCCTCCGCCTGACAACCAGTTGTTATATATGGCGGCTGAGTTGTAGGACTGTGCGTTGGTAGAGGAATAGTTGGTGATGATACGCAGGTCGGCGCCAAACGACAGCGTGTGATTTCCTCGTGTCCACGTCGTGTTGTCGATGATGTTCTGTACAGGAACATGGATGATCGTAGTGCAGGTCTCAGGCGTGGGCTGTGACAGAGCGGAAAATGTAACAACTGCTCCGCAACCGTTTCCGGCATCGCTATAGCCCTGTCGAGTGTAACCGTAGCGGAAATCGTTCACCAGCGAGTTGGTAATTGTCCAGGTGTCGCCAACCGCGATGCCCTTCGTATTGTCCCGCGTTACGGAGGAAGCCGTTTGTCCCGGGAATTGTAGAGCGCCGTCCGTGGTGTCGTCTTGCAGATTGCCCCGCACAAAGATCTGATTGTGGGAAGTGGAATACCAATCAATACGACCGATCGCCGTGTTTAGATTCTGGGGCAATGGCGAAGAAAACGTGTAGGAACCGATGTTATAACCATCGCCTTGAGCCGTTCCGTTGGCGGTCGGATAATCGTTCTGCAGCACCGACAGTATGTAGGGGTCAGCTCCACCTCCCCACGGGCAGGTGCTGGTGCAGCCGGTATCCATGCCGGCAATGTCGGAAGATGTAAGGACGACAGGATTGCCACTGCTGCTCAGATACGTCAGGTCTCCCTCTTTGAAGGAGGCCATCGGCGCTTCGCGGACGACCTGTTCGTTCTCCCGCAGATGCGACGCTTCATAATTGCCAAAGAAAAAGAGCTTTTGCTTCAGGATCGGGCCGCCCAAGTCGGCGCCATACGTGTTGCGGATATATTCGCCCGGAACATTGGGCTGGCCGCTGGCGATTTGTGCCTGTTTATTGAACCAGTCGTTGGCGGAAGAATCCGTGTTGCGGTTGTACTCATAAGCGGCGCCGTGGAAGGTATCTGTGCCACTCTTGGTAACCAAGTTGATCTCAGCACCTGCCGACCGTCCCTGGTCGGAATTATCTATTCCCGTGACCACGCGAAACTCCTGCACCGAATCCAGGGTCTCGCGCAGTACCCCGGTAAAGGCGTCACCGGTGCGCCAGGAGTTGTCGTCCAAGCCATCCATGGTGACATTTCCCTGATCGGAACGCACGCCATTGACCGCGCCGGTGCGGCTATCGGTGTCAGCAGTCCCGGGGCCGGCATCGACGTTATGACCCAAATAGAGAACCCCGGGCTGGAGGCTTAGCAGATCGGGAACATTGCGGTCCTCCATCGGTAACGACTGAATAGTCTCATTGTCAACAGCATTGCCCAGAGTGGCGTCGCTCGTATTCAGCGTGGTAGTTTCAGCAGTCACATTTACAGTCTGCTGGACAGCCTGTACCCCCATCGTAAAGTTGATCGTAGCCGGCTTGTTCACCAACAGTTCGCCCACCTTGCTTTGTTCGGCGAATCCGCTGGCGCTGACGGTTACCGTCCAAGTGCCCGGAGTGAGCTGCTGAAAGCTGTATTCGCCACGTGCGTTGGCCGTGGTCTGTAAAGTCTGGCCGGTCGCCCCACGCGTGATGGTAATCGACGCTCCCGGCACTATCGCCCCGCCCAAATCCGCCACCACGCCATTGAGCGAAGTTGTCGCCTGTTGTGCGAACAAAGTCGTGGGGAGGCAGAGATACACGATCACCGTTGCCACAAGTATCGCGGCAAGGTTACGCCAATTCAGCCCGGCCAGCGGGAGTGGGGTTCCTCCGATGTTTGAGGTTTTGAACTCATACTCGTCGCGTACGTCCAGCAACAGGAAATTCTCATCAGCGTCCAGTATGTGTTTCAGTTCGTTCGCACGAATTTTAGGTGAGCCCACTTTATCTCCTCCAACCAACATCGAATCCTCCTTGCCGTCCCAACCCCTCCGGATAAGGAGGGGATTAAAACAAAAAACCCACCTGCCAGTCTCTGGCGGTGGGCTCAATGCGGTGCTGATTCAGGATATCCCTGCTAGCTCTGCAATCTCCTTGCGCCAAAAGACACACATGCGCAACACATACACATGGCATACCTCGTGGTCTTCTGGGCTTTGAGTTGCATGGCGTAAATGTAGCACAGGTCTGGCAGCGCGGCAATTTGAGATGAAAGCAGATCATCGACAGATGTGTCCGCGAGTCCCTTTTGCTTAGAACTCATCTCATAAACATTTTCGGTGCCGAAATCTGCGAAACTGGGAGTGCTCAAGGCGTTTCCGCGGACTTCGATGGCCGGCCGTTGGGAACTGACAGACGAACAGTGGGAGTTGGTGGAACCGGTGCTGCGCCCATCGCGGCGCGGGGATAATCGCGGCCGCCCGTGGCACGACACGCGCGCGGTGTTGAAC
>JASHPD010000289.1 GCA_030038315.1 Acidobacteriaceae bacterium | reverse complement strand
CGCGCGCTTCCTCACGCATTGGCAAGGGCTCGCACAGCCGCGCAGAAGCGCGAATCTGGATGCTTTACTCGACGCCATCGAAAACCTGCAAGGCGCGCCAATCCCAGCATCGCTGCTCGAATCCTCTATCCTTCCTGTGCGTATCGCCGGTTACGATCCTTCCTGGCTCGATACGCTCATCGCCGCAGGCGAAGTCGTCTGGTCCGGCGTCGAGCCAATCGGCGAGCGCGATGGCCGCATTGCTCTGTACCTTGCCGACAAATTACCGTTACTCGCACGCAAACCGGCGCAAGATGAACCTCTAACCGAACGCGAAGAAAAACTTCTGGCCGCGCTCGAAGCCGGGGGCGCAAGTTTCTTCGATGCGCTGCATGAAGCCGCGGGCGGCGGCTATCCCGGCGAGTCCATCGACGCGCTTTGGGGCCTTGTCTGGCGCGGCCTCGTTACCAATGATTCGCTCCATGCTTTGCGCGCCTATACTGCGCGTCCGGAAACTGCTCGCGCCCCGCACCGCACGCACACCGGCATGGCTTTCCGTTCGCGCAGAACAACTCCGCCCGAAGCACAAGGCCGCTGGTCTTTAGCAAGGGAAACAGCGGCACAGGGGAGTGCAACACGGCCGTCTGCAACCGAGCGCAGCCACGCATTCGCCCTGCAACTGCTCAATCGCTACGGCGTCTTGTTGCGCGAGCAGGTAGCTGCCGAAAACATCCCTGGAGGATTCAGCGCCGTCTATGATGTGCTGAAAGCGCTTGAAGAAAGCGGGCGGATTCGCCGCGGCTACTTCGTCGCCGGCCTCGGCGCAACGCAATTCGCATTGCCTTCCGCACTCGATTTGCTACGCCGCTTGCGCACCACACCAGACTCAACGCAAGCCGAGTTTGTGCAGCTAGCCGCAGCCGATCCCGCCAACACCTACGGCTCAGTCCTGCGCTGGCCCGATCTTCCTGTCGTCGCCGAAGACACCGAATCTGCGCCACGCGTGCTCTCCCGCGCCGTCTACGCCGTAGTCATCTTGCGCAATGGCGAGCTCGTCGCATGGATGCGCCGCAACAATCCAAATCTACTTGTCTTTTTGCCGAGTGAAGAACCGGACCGCACGCAAGTTGCCGCCGGCATCGCGCATTTCCTCTGTGCCCGCGGCCAGGAGCGGATGCAAGCCGGCGAGCGCCACGCCGCGCTTATCACCACCATCAACGGCCTTCCCGTTGCCGCGCATCCGCTCGCGCGTTTCCTCATGGACGCCGGTTTTTATGCAGGCCCGCTTGGCATGAGCCTGCGCCGCATCCCGCTCATCGAATCGCAAACCGGCTCGCCCGTTAACGAAGTCCAGTGAGCCTCACCGCGGCTGCGGCTGCAGCGCGGGCTTGGGTTGGCCCAGCCCAAAAATCTTCTGGAAGATATTCCGGTTATCCGGCGGATGATCGCACGTATTCGTTGGCGCGGTGCCGTCCAGAAATGCCGCGGTGTAATCATCCGGGCAAGTCGTATCCGCAAGCAGATTTGTGTTCCTGTCCAGGCTCACAATCTGCACGCCCGGAGGCGGCGTAAAGTCGTTTGTATCCGAGTACTGTGGCAGCTTCACGGCGTTCTTCATAAACTCAGCCCAGATGGGTCCGGCGGCCCGGGAACCTTGCACGCGGCCGCGGTTTTCCGGATCGAGCGCGGTATAGTCGTCGTTGCCGACCCAGACGATGCAAAGAAGATTGCTTGTGAAACCGGCAAACCACGCGTCGTGGTCGGTCCCGGTCTTGCCCGCCGCCGGCGCAAGAAAGCCCATATTACGCACGTCAGCGCCGGTTCCTTGGCCGCGCAGCACATCCTCCATCATGCTCGTGGTCAGGAAAGCCACGCGCGGATCGAGTACTTGCCGTGATGTTGGCGAAAAGTCTTGAATCACATCGCCGGAGGTGGTGCGGACGCTGGCCAGCATCCACGGATCGATGTGCAGCCCATTGTTGGCGAAGACCGTATAAACTCCCGCCATGTCCAGCGGTGTCGCGCTATACGCGCCAATGGCCATAGCTGGCGTGGCGCGAGCGCTCTTCACGCCCGCATCGCGCGCCAGTTCCGCCACGCGGTCGAATCCCACCATCGAGGCCAGGCCGATCGTTGCAATGTTGTCCGAGCGCATCAGCGCAAAGCGCGCTGTCATCTCACCATAGGACTCGCCTATAAAGTTATGCGGCGTATAGCTCTGCCCGCCCACGTCATAGGTCGTCTGCGCATCGTTCAGCATTGTCACCGGCGAGAAGAGCTGATTCTGCCCCGGCAGCATCGTGCCTTCGACAGCCGTGCGGAAGGCAGCCGCATATACCAACGGCTTGAAGATCGATCCCGTAGGCCGATACGCCATCGCATGATCCAACTGCGACGCGCCATAGCTCCGTCCGCCCACAAGCGCCAACACTTGCCCCGTATGCGGATTCAGCGCTACCAGCGCCACCTGCGGATAGACATAGGGCTTGCCGAGCTTTCTATCGCGTGCGTGCACTCGATCTACCTGTGCATCCACAACGTGAATCGTATTCTCCACCGCCGCCGTCGCAATGCGCTGCAAGTCCGGATCGAGCGTCGTATAAATCCGCAGCCCGTCCAGGTTCGCGCCGCGGTCGCCCAGCTTGTCGAGAAGCTGCTCATGCACCAGATCGACGAAGTAAGGCGCTTCGCTCGCGTCCACGCTGTATAGCTTGGCAAGCTGCAGAGGCTCGTCCTTGGCCTGCTCGGCTTCGTCCTTGGTAATCGCGCCCGTTTCCACCATCGAATCCAGCACCAGGTTGCGCCGCGCCATCATGCGCTCCGCGTGCCGCCACGGATTGAAGTAATTCGGCCGCTGAATCATTCCGGCAAGCATCGCGCACTGCGCCAGGTCAAGCTGCCGCACATCCTTGCCGAAGTAAGCCTCCGCCGCTTCGCCGAATCCGTTGATGGAAAAGCTGCCGCGCTGGCCAAGAGGCACCTGGTTGGCATACGTCTCAAAGATCTGCTGCTTGGTAAAGCGATGCTCCAGATGAAACGTCACCAGAATCTGCTTGACCTTGTACGAAATGGTCCTGTTGTCCGCCACAAACAGCATTTTGGCAAGCTGCATCGTGATCGTGGACGCGCCGCCACGGTGCTTGCGGTCGCCAATCATGTCATGCCACGCCCAGCCGATCATGCTCGTGTAATTCACGCCGCCATGCTCAAAAAAGCGGCGGTCTTCGATGGCCAGCACGGCCTGCACCAGGTTCGGCGGAATCTCGTTGTACGTAATCAGCCGGCGCTTGGTGCGGTTCGCGTCGTCGCTCAGCCCCGTAATCAGCAGCGGCTCCAGCTCATAGCTCGCCAGTTGCTGCCCGCGGTTGTCGGTAATCGAAGTCACCACGCCACTGCTGACGTGAATCGTCGCGCTGTCCGGCGCGTGATACGACTGCGGTCCCGGATAAACGGAAACCGCGCCGTCCGATTCCAGATACGTGCCCAGTTGTGAAGCCGGCTGCACACCGCTCACCGTATAACCGGCTTCACGCAATTCGTTGGTAATCAGGCTGATCGGGAGTCTTTGTCCTGGGCGCACCTCGCGCGGCGCCGCATAGATCTTCGCCGTGTTGGCAAAGATCGGATGCTGCAGCCGCTCATCCACGATGCGCCCGTACCGGAGATAAAAAAATCCGCCCACCAGTGAGCCGACAATCACAAACGCAGCCACGCAAATTAGAACGGCACGCAGCAGCAGCGACGACAGCGAGCCTTTGCCCGCCGGAGTTTTAATCTTCACCTTCAATGCCATCGCTGCTCCTTCTCTAAGAACGACTTTAACTATAAGCTCGCAGCCAGAAGCTGCTCTTCCGCAATCCGCGCCTTCGCCTCTTGAACAACTGCATCGAGCGCCACGTCCACGCTTTCGAGCGTCGCGCGCGTCACCAGCTCCACCTGCCCGCCAGCGGCCTTCTTGCCCACGTTGATGCGGTAGGGAATCCCCACCAGATCGGCATCTTTGAATTTGACGCCGGCACGCTCGTCGCGGTCATCCAGCAGAACATCAATTCCTGCATCTTCCAAGGCAACAGCCAGCTTCTCGCCCGTTTCGCGCAGCGCCGCGTCGGCAATGTTGGTAATGGTAACCACCACCTGGAACGGCGCAATCGAAGCCGGCAGCCAGAAGCCGTTCGCATCATTCGACTGCTCAATCGCGGCAGTCAGAATCCGCTCAACGCCAATGCCGTAGCAGCCCATGATCGGCGTTACTTCTTTGCCGTTTTCATCCAGCACGCGCGCGCCCATCGACTCCGTATATCGGGTGCCCAGCTTGAAAATATGGCCAACTTCAACAGCCTTGCCCACCACGAGCTTCCCGCCACAGTTATCTATCGGGCAAGCCTCACCCTCATTCACGTTGCGAATATCCGCGCTCAGCGTCCACGTAAAATCGCGCCCCGGCGTCACATTGCGCAGGTGATAGTCGAGCTTGTTCGCGCCGCAGACAAGATTCTTTCTGCCTTCGAGCGACTTATCGACAACGACAGTCAGCCCATCCCCAAGCGGCTTGTCTTCATGCTTGAGCCCGACCGGCCCAAGATATCCTGCCGGCCCATGGAGGTACTGCTCCAGTTCCTCAGCCTGCATCGTGCGAAGCTCCGCGCCGCCAATCGCGCCCAGCAGCTTGGTCTCGTTCACCTGGTGATCGCCGCGCAGAAACGCCGCCACGCCGTGCCAGGAATCCTTTGTGCCACCAGCTTTTGAGCCTGTTCCGCGCTTCAGCGCCATATACGCCACGCACTTGATATCGGAAGCCGGAGAAATCTGAAAGAACTCTGCCACATCGGCAATCGCCGCCTTGCCCGGCGTATGCACAAGCTCCGGCTTGCCGTCGCCGGTCGCTGCCATCTCCGTCACCGGATCGAGGCGCGAAGTAGCCTTCTCCAGATTCGCCGCATAGCCGCACACCGGGCAGCTCGCAATCAGATCCTCGCCCGCATCGGTATAAACCATGAACTCCTGCGACTGCGATCCGCCCATCGAGCCGGAATCTGCTTCAACGACGACAAACCGCAGCCCGCTGCGCGTAAAAATCCTGCGATACGCCACATCATGCAGGTTGTAGCTCTTGTCCAGCCCCGCAGCGTTCAGATCAAACGAATACGAATCCTTCATCGTGAACTGCCGCACGCGCAGCAATCCCGACTTCGGCCGCGGCTCATCGCGATACTTCGTCTGTATCTGATACCAGATCTGCGGCAACTGCTTATAGCTGCGCAGCTCGCTCCGCGCAATCACGGTCATAATCTCTTCATGCGTCATGCCGAGGCAAAGCTCCGCGCCCTTGCGGTCCTTCAGCCGAAACAAGTTGTCGCCAAACAAGGTCCATCGCCCGCTTTCCACCAGCACGTCTTTCGGCAGCAGCCCGGGAAGCAGGAATTCCTGTCCACCGATTCTGTCCATCTCTCCGCGCACAATGGCGATGATCTTGTTCAGCGACCGCTGCCCAAGAAAGAGATAGTTATAGATGCCCGCGCCAAGCTGGCGAACATAGCCCGCGCGCAGCAGAAACTTGTGGCTGGCCACTTCGGCATCCGCCGGGGCCTCGCGAAGAGTGGGAACAAAGAGCTTCGACCAACGATGCATAAAAACGCGCAAACTTTCCCGCCAGCTCAATGGCGCGTGGAAACAATGGAGACAGAGATTATTTTACTGGGCGTTATTCGGCAAGGGCGCGCAGGCGGGGAGGTCGCGCCATGCTGGAGAGCAATGAGTTAGAACGGCGTGCCATCCGCTCGGCTTGGGTGAGCTCGATTCGCATATTGCAAGCGTAGGACAGGAACGGAAGCATGTCAATCAGGATGCCCAGGCTTGTGAGCGGAGTGTTTAGGGTGCAGGAACGCATTCCGGATGAGGCGAGCTGAGAGCAGCGTAAGGGCAACACAGACCAAAAGAGCAACGACCGATCCATTTTCAAAATGGGACTGAAAAACAAGAGAGGTTAAGCAAACAACCAGCAGCAAAAAGATGCAGGCGAACAGGACCAGGCCTATCCTCTGAATCGGCTTTGCCCGTGGATCGCCCTTCCAGAGGAACGCATCGGTGTCCTTGTCGCCACGATGCGCATCTTCCCAGAGGACCGTTTTCTGCGGCGCTTCCATATCTTTCCGGATTTGCTCATAATCATGCTTCTCAGACATGAGCCCTCCAGGTGTCAGAAGAGCGAGCACTTAAATCAACTCCACGCCCCACAAATCATGCAGATGCACCACTCCCTCGACGCGGCCGGCATCATCGACAACAATCAGCGAAGTAATCTTTCGCTCTTCGAGAAGCGCCAGAGCGCGAGCAGCCAATTCATCGGCGCCAATCGTCGCAGGCCGCGCATTCATCGCCTCACCCGCCGCGCGGCTCAACGACGCACCGCCCTCGCGCTGTAACAGCCGCCGCAGATCGCCGTCGCTGATGACGCCGCGCAGCCTGCCGTCTTCCTGCACGGTAGTAATGCCGAGTTTCTTCGATGACATTTCAAAGATCACATCTGTCATCGGCGTCGTAGGCGCAACCACCGGCACTGCATCGCCCGTGTGCATCAGCTCGCGCACCTTTGCCAGCTTCTTGCCCAGCTTTCCGCCCGGATGCAGATCGGCAAAATCCTCCGCCTTGAATCCCTTGCGCAAGCTCACGGCAATCGCCAGCGCATCGCCCAGTGCCAGCATCGCAGTCGTAGAAGCCGTAGGCGCAAGATTCATCCCGCAAGCCTCGCGCTCCACGCTGCAATCGAGCGCCACATCGCTCGCCTGCGCCAGCGTCGAGCCAAGATTGCAGCAGAAGCTGATCAACGCATCACCCTTACGCTTCAGCGTTGCCAGCAGCCGCAAAATCTCTTCCGTCTCGCCGCTAGCTGAAAGCGCAATCACCACATCGCCCGGCATCAGCACGCCCAGATCGCCATGCACCGCCTCCGCGGGATGCAGAAACAGCGCCGGCGAACCCGTCGAGCTGAGCGTAGCCGCAATCTTCTGCGCAATAATCCCGCTCTTGCCCATGCCGGTGACGACAGCGCGCCCATTCGCCGCGCCGCAGCGCAAAACCAGTTCCACAGCGCGCCCAAAGGCTTGCGCCATCGCTCCATCCAGCCGCGTAGCAAGCGCTTCGAGTGCAGCGGCTTCCGTGCGGACGAGATCGGAAGGTTTCATCGCACTCGAATCCACGCAATCGCTTTCTTTCTTCCTCGGCATCGGTCTTTGATTGTAAGCCACCTTCAGGCAAGGCTCGTACAATGGATCACAAGGGTCGAGTCACAAGGATCGAATCCAAGGGGTCGAATTCATGAAGCGCAACACGCTCGTTCTCGGCATCACGCTTTTTGTCCTGGCCTCGCTCGGCTGGGCCGGCTGGGCCAACTGGGAGTACCGCCAGCAGGCCGCGGCGCGCCGCATGGCCATGGCCAAAATGGATCAGCCGCAGCTTATGGTCGCCTCCATGAGCGGCGCTATGAGCGGCATGGACATGCCCTCGCCGCTCATCAACAAGCCCGCGCCCAGCTTTTCGCTTCAAGACCTCAGCGGAAAAGAAGTCTCTCTGTCGAGCTACAAAGGCAAGGCGCTGCTCATCAACTTTTGGGCCACCTGGTGCGGCCCATGCAAGCTCGAAACTCCGTGGCTCGTCGAGCTGCGCAATCAATACGCGCCCAAGGGTTTTGAAATCCTCGGTATCTCCGCCGAAGGCGACGACCTTGCCAAAAATGACACAGCAGGCTGGGCCAAGGACAAGGCCGCCATCGCCCGCTTCGTGCAGCAGGAGCACATGCCGTACCCTGTGCTCATCAACGGCGACAGCATCAGCCAGGCCTACGGCGGCCTCGACGCCATGCCGACCTCGTTCTTCGTCGATCGCAAAGGCGTCATCGTCGCCACGCAGACCGGCATCTCGTCGGAAGCCGACATGGCAGCCAAGATTCAGAAAGCGCTCAACGATTAGAGCCGTGGAGCTCGCGGTGCAGACAGTTTTTTCCATGCGCAAGCCTTACGCCATCGCCGCAATCCTCTGCCTCGCCGCGGTGCAGGGAATCGCCCAGATACCGCTGCTCGACAATCCCGCGCGCTCCATCGACAAAGCCGAGCCGGTGCAATATCTCTATCCTGAGCAGCTAACCTTGCAATCCGGCCAATCCACGCCCGTCACGCTGCACTTCCGCATCGCGCAAGGCCTGCACATCAACTCGCACACGCCGAAGGATCAGTTCCTCATCCCAACCTCGCTGACCATCCCCGCCGGCTCCGGCGTAAAGCTCGACGCGGCAGATTATCCCGCAGGAGTTGACTACGCACTCCCTGCGGCACCGAAAACAAAGCTCAACGTCTACACCGGCGACTTCGCCATCCAGGCGCGCCTCACCGCCGCTCCCGGCGATCATCTCGTGCAAGCCAAGCTGCATTACCAGGCCTGCGACGAAACCCAGTGTATGCCGCCCAGAACAGCGAACGTAGCGATGGATGTGATTGCAAAGTAAACGATCGGGTGCCCCACGTCCCTCGCATTGGGGGACGTGGGAACTAAGCTACGAAACAGCAGAAAGCCGCTTCACCACGCGCTCCTGACCCAGCGCTGCCATCACCGCAAACAAGCTCGGAGCCACGCCCTGACCCGTAAGCGCCACGCGCGCGCCGTTAATCAGCCCACCGGCCTTCACGCCTTTCTCTTCCGCAAAGCCGCGCAGCACAGCCTCTGCCGAAGCCTCAGTAAACTCCGCCGCCGCCGCATACCGCGCACCAAGCTCGCGCAGCATCGCTGGAACGTCACCGGTCAGGAATTTCGCCGCAGCCGCCGGATCGGTCTCAAACTCATCCGCAAAATAAGCCTTGAACGCCGTCGCAAAATCCTTCAGGTTCCGCGCCCGCGGCTTGAGCAGCTCAATCGCCTGCGCAATTTCCGCATCTCTCCGCGTCGGCTTGAAATCCGCCTGCTTCCACTCGTCTTCAATCAGCGGCCGCAGCGCGTCGGCAGGATAAGCGCGAATGTACTCCGTGTTGAACCACGCCAGCTTGTCGTTATCAAAGACCGCATTCGACTTCGAAATTCCATCCAGCGAAAACAGCTTCACCAACTCGTCGGAAGAAAAAATCTCGCGGTCTTTTCCGTTCTCGTCTTTGATATTCCCAGGAGTCCACCCAAGCAGCGCAAGAAAGTTCCGAAACGCCTCTGGAACAATCCCCATCTGCTTGTAAGCGATCACGCTCGTCGCCCCATGCCGCTTCGAGAGCCGCGTCTTATCCGGTCCCAGAATCAGCGGCACATGCGCAAACACCGGCAATTCCGCGCCCAGCGCGCGATACTGCAAGACCTGCTTCGGCGTATTCGAAATGTGATCGGCCCCGCGAAGGATGTGCGTCAGCCGCATGTCGATGTCATCGGCCACCACGCTCAGGTGATAGGTCGGAATCCCATCCGAGCGCAGCAGCACAAAGTCTTCGATCTCGGCATTGGCAAACTCCACCTTGCCAAAGACCGCATCGTCGAAACTTGTGGACCCACCCTCAGGCACGGCAAACCGAATCGCCGCGGCCTCACCCGCCGCAACGCGTTTCGCCGCATCTTCTTTTGCAATGCGCCTGCATCGCCGGTCATACATCGGCGGCCGTCCCGCGGCCGTTGCCTCCGCACGCCGCGCTTCGAGCTCTTCCTTCGTGCAGAAGCAGGGATACGCATGTCCCGCGTCGATGATCTTCTGCGCCGTAGCCTTGTAAAGCGCCAGCCGCTTCGACTGGTAGAACGGACCCTCGTCCCAGCTCAGCCCCAGCCAGCGCATCCCTTCCAGAATGCCCTCAACCATCTCCTCGCTCGAGCGCTCAAAGTCCGTATCCTCGATGCGGAGGATCATCGTGCCGCCCGTATGGCGGGCAAAGAGACAGTTGAAAAGAGCCGTGCGGGCGCCGCCCACGTGCAGATAGCCGGTGGGAGAAGGTGCAAAACGAACGCGAACAGGTTTTTTGAAAGAGGGAGTCGAGTCAGACATCGTAGGAATCTTTCCTCTACGATGCTACCAGCTTCATCCCTGCGGAATCGGCGGCTGCGTGGCGCGTTGCGAAGGCCACTCCGCGAACGCCAGCACAAAAAGCAGAACCAGCAGCCCAACGCTCGGCACCAGGCAGAGAAACGAGAGCCATGGCGAAAAGCCAGCCTTCTTACAAATGAACCAGGTAGGAACGATCTGAACGGCCAACCCAATCAGGATGAGCAGCGGCAGGATGGACAGGATGGTGAGAACCATCCTCTGAACGATCGCGGCATCCGGCTGGCTTTGAAGCAGGTACAGTGCAGCGTGCATGAGGAATCTCCCGGCAAGCGAAATTCGCACAACTGCCAGCCACACTACGGGGAGCCGCGCAGAAATGCAACGAAAAAAGGACCGGGAAACAAGCTTTTCCAGTCCCTCAGTCTCTTGAGCCCCTGAGTCCCTGTTCTTACGTAATATCGTCCGTGTCAAACAGCGGCTGCTCAGTCCGCTTCTTCGGCAGCCCGTGCACGCTGCTCAGCAGGTCTTCCACCACGTCCTCAAGCTGCCGCTGGCTCTCGATCACGGCGGACATGCTCTTCAGTTCGTCCTCATCCGCCGAGCGCTCTACGAGCGCCACCGCATGGCATTGCGCCACATGATCCAGCCCCAGTCCTTCGGGCGTCTTGGCTTTGATCGAAACCTGGTTCAGCTCCACGTGGAGCAATTCCGCCACGCGCGCGCGCATCTCGCCGGCAATCGGGGAAATCTTCGGCGCGGCCAGCACCAGCGTCGTGTCCACGTTCACAATGCGATAGCCGGCGTGGGCCAGCTCTTCAAGCGCGAGCTTCAAAAAGATCGCCGAATCCGCATTCTTCCACCGCGGATCGCCCGGCGGAAAAAAGCTGCCGATGTCGCCCGCGGCCACCGCGCCCAGCAGCGCATCGGTAATCGCGTGCAGCAGCACGTCGCCGTCCGAGTGCCCGGCCAATCCCTCCGGATGCTCCAGCGTCATGCCGCCGATGCGCAGCGGTACACCCGGCTTGAATGCGTGCGAGTCCCAGCCAAAACCAATCCGAGTGTCCATGGATATGTGCGTTCTCCCGAAGATCAAGCCCGAGCCGTTTGGATGGCGAGTCAGAAGCCAGTCCAAAGAGTAAAAGCGCGTCAGCGCCGCCGCAGATAAAACTCCGCCAGCTCCAGATCGCCCGGCTGGGTAATCTTCAGATTAACCGGAGAGCCGGGCACCACTGCAACCGCGTGTCCCGCGCGCTCGACGACCGAAGCCTCATCCGTGCCCACAAACCCATCGGCTGTGGCCTCCGCAAAGGCGCTCCGCAGCAGCCCATAGCGAAAGCCCTGCGGCGTCTGCGCCAGCACCACAAACTCGCGCGGAATCGTCGCCGTAATCAGCGCCCCATGTGCCGTGCGCTCCACCTGCTTGATGGTATCGAC